>CAYYSS010000012.1:0-20531 GCA_964474325.1 uncultured Nitrospirota bacterium | reverse complement strand
ATATCTATATGTTCCTTACCTTTGTCCTCGTGCGGCACTATTTCTGCCAGTACGTGTGCGCACCCGGGCTCATGCAGATGCTCTTCGGGTGGGTAAGTCCCGTATCCCTGCGGATCGGATTCAACCGTGCCGACGCCGCCCGATGTACCGATTGCGGCCGGTGTGAAGCCGTGTGCTTCATGGGTGTAAAACCCCGTTCGCCGCAACGTAACATCAACTGCGTCAACTGCGGCGAATGCATCACCGCCTGCCGCCGGGAACTGGACGGTCGGGGACTCTTTGATTTCCGGTTCGGGCCGGATACATCCGGGAAACGCGACAATGCGCGGCCCGAAAAACCATGCCCCGATCGTCTCCCCCCTTCCATGCAGAGAAAATCCTGCTAGACTGGTATCTGCGGGAGGAAACGGCACCCCCCGCACACGCCACACCGACCAGGGAGGGAGTACTATGGGTATCGGTCCAGGAACCAAGGTCTTGGAGCTTATCGAGCAACATCCCCACCTGCTCCAGGTCCTCATCGAACTTTCCCCGGAATTCAAGCGCCTCAACAACCCGTTTCTGAGAAAAACCCTCGGACGGCGGGCTACGATCGGGCATGCGGCAAAGATGAGTGGTCTGCCGGTGGAAAAAATCATCGCCCGGATCGAGTCGGCAATCGCCGAGGGCCCCGGGCCCGGGCGGACGGAGGAGCGGGCGGGACGCGTGGAGACCTTGAAAACGATTATCCGGGACCTCCACGAAGGCAAATCCGTGGAAGAGCAGAAGGCCCGGTTTGCGGAACTGCTCCAGGCGGTGAGTCCCGGGGAAATCGCGGAAATGGAACAGAGTCTGATCGACGACGGAATGAACCCGGACGAGGTCAAACGCCTCTGCGACGTCCACGTACAGGTCATGGAGGCCTCGTTCAAGGAGGCCCAGACCCCGCCGGTGCATCTGCCCCCGGGCCACCCCGTAGACGTGTTCATGCGGGAAAACCGGGCACTGGAAAAGGTGCTGAACGACCTGGAACCCGCTTTCGAGAGCCTCCGCGCCGGCGCCGGTGCCGAGCAGTCTCCGCCGGAAAACATCGCGTCCCTTCTTGAAAAAATCGCGGAGGTCGACCGGCACTTTCTCCGGAAAGAAAACCAGCTCTTCCCGGTCCTTGAGGGGCACGGCATAAGCGGACCCTCGAAGGTCATGTGGGCGCTCCACGACGATATCCGGGATCTCTTGAAGACCGTACGCCGCGAACAGGAGACCTGGGATACGGCGGCCCTCGCCGTCGACGGCCTGATGCTGGTCGGCATGATCCGGGACATGATCTATAAAGAGGAAAACATCCTCTTTCCCATGAGTCTCGAAACCCTCACCGAAGCCGAATGGGGTGCGGTCGCGGCGGGCGGCCTGGACCTCGGCTACGCCCTGATCGAAACACCTCCCGAGTGGAAACCGGCGGGCTCTGAATCGATGGCGCCGGAACCCGCGGATTCTCTGATCGGACTCGGGGAGGGGGCCTTGAGCCCCGAGCAGATTGACCTGCTCCTCCGGCATCTGCCTCTGGACGTAACCTACGTCGATGAGAACGACCGGGTCCGGTATTACTCGGCGGGGGCGGAACGAATCTTCCCCCGGAGTCCGGGCATTATCGGCCGGGACGTCAAGAACTGCCACCCCCCGGCGAGCGTACACGTGGTCGAGCGGATCGTTGACGCCTTCAGGTCAGGCGAACAGGACACGGCCGACTTCTGGATCACCATGGGAGAGCGGTTTATCCTGATCCGCTATTTCGCCGTCCGCGACGCCGACGGCCGTTACCGCGGTGTTCTCGAAGTAAGCCAGGACGTCAGCTCAATCCGTACGCTCGAGGGGGAACGCCGTCTTCTCGACTGGTAATGCGGACGTGAAATCGTTTCCGCCCGTATTGCTGTCGGCCGCTCTGATCCTGGTATGCACCGTGTCGTACGTTCGGGCGACACCCGAGTTTGCGAAACGGACCGGACAGGTCTGCTCAACGTGTCACGACTCGCCGAGCGGAGGAACCTTGTCCGACACCGGCCTCCGTTTCGCCGCGTCGGGCTATCGGTGGCCCCCTGCGGGCGGGTATCGGATACTGGGCCCCATCCGGAAGAACGTGCGTTTTCTCGTGGGCTACGCCCATATCCTCGCGGGGTTTCTCTGGTTCGGCACGATTCTCTACGTTCACCTCCTCCTGCGTCCCGCCTACGCGTCGAAGGGGCTCCCCCGGGGTGAGATGGCCCTCGGCATGGTATCCATGGCCGTCGTGGGGATAACGGGAATCCTGCTTACGATCTCGAAAATCGTATCCCTGGACGTTCTGTTTCAAAGTCCCTGGGGCCGGTGGCTTACGGTGAAGATTATTCTTTACGGCGTCATGGTGAGTTCCGCCGCGGTCGTGGTCGTTTTTGTCGGTCCGCGGCTTAAGCGGGGCGGAGCGGCGGCCGGCATACCAACCTCCGGGGTATTCGATCCGGCAACCCTGTCCGCCTGCGACGGATGCGAAACCCGTCCGGCCTATGTGGCGTACGAAGGCTACGTCTACGACATGGGGAATCTCAATCTGTGGAAGGGTGGGGTCCACATGAAACACCGGGCCGGAACGGATCTTACCGCGGCCCTTGCAAAGGCCCCCCATGGCGACGAGAAACTCGCGGGCCTCCCCGTTGTGGGCCGGTTCGACGCTTCAAAAAAGCCTCCCCTCAATACCGCTCAAAAGGCATTCTACGTCATCGCCTATATGAACCTGGCACTGGTATTCGCCGTACTCTTCGTAATCGCCTACTGGCGATGGGGGATTTGACGCCGTTCCGACACAAAAACGCCGACGTATAATTACGCCCCTGGAAAAATTTGATTACGTCCGCGGGTGTTTCTTCTTTTTTTCCCGACACCCGGATCGGGCGGGCCGTAACGCCCGACTGCATGAGAAACAATACACGGCAGACGAGTGACGCCTGGATCACCACGGTCCGGGAACGTTCGGCCTCCCGCCGAACCGCCTTCCGGAAATTATTTCGGAAAGCCTGAATTCCCGTTATTTATTGATCGCGTGACACCCTTCCGCACACCCCTGCACCGGGGAAAGCGGCGGAGCGGTTTCGCAATTTTCCGGCCGCGAATACTGGTACGCCGTTTGCTTATAAAAATTTCGTTGCGTAGCACACGATGGATTTTTCGCCGTTATCCGGCGGAGCTGATACACCGCTGCTTCACCGTGTTGCAAATTTGACGCATCGAGGTCGAAAAGAGATGGCCCGAACGAAGAATCTTAAAACCCGAGACACCCAACCCGATGCAGGTCGCCTCGCCGACAGGCGGGACCTGGTTCGCGGCAACGGCACCCTGACGACTGCTGCATCGGTCACCTACGACGATCAGGATTGGTGGAAATTCGAGGCCGCCGGCGACTAACGTCACCGGGGCTTTAACACATACGACGCGGGCGCCGAGGACGTCAGCGCAGCTACCCGCGGGGCGAGAGGGGGACACCTCCGACACTTACCCCCCGGGAATCCCCACGATACAGGCGACGATACGTTCTTCGATGGGCCGAACCGTGGGAAGCCGGGAAAACGCCTCGTCGAGTTGATTTGTTGCCAGGGGCTTCTTTTTCAGGTCCCGCCTGATGTCCTTCAGCCTGAGCGGGGTACGCCGACGCCGGTCGGCAAGTTTTTCGTACCAGACCGGGCGGATCAGATCGAGCCATCGTTCGGCCACGGTATCGAGATCGAAAGGCATGTGCCGGTCCCGGCGCGTGAGTTTTTCGAGAAGGGGGGACAGAAGCCGGAGCCGGGGATAATCCTTCTCTTTTCCGGCAAGTTCGATCCAGTGGGCAAGGACCCGCTCCATCTCGTCCAGTGCCCTCTGCTTCTTCCGCGGCAAAAGCTCCCGTTCCCCGGCGGAAATACGATCGATGAACCGCTCGACCAGACGGGCACCGTCGTCGTCCAGGGTTCGTGACGTCACCTCCGCTGAAAGCCGTTTTCGAAGTTCCTCGCAGACTGAGTCCAAGTGGACCGAGAGGCGCCCGTCGGGCCGATTCATGAAAACCCATCTCGGCGCGCCCCGATCATGCCCGGCGACGGCGAAGAAACCCCACGGCGCCTCCGCCGCAACCACACTGACCGCCGAAAGAATCCTCGCCCGGCTTCCCCGCATCTCTTCGCAAAGGCGCTCTTCAAGGAGGGCCTCGGGGCCTTGGACGAGATCCCGCACGGGGCCGAAGGCATCGCGGATCCCGTCCCAGCTCTTTCCCGAGCTGTCCAGGGCTTCCAAGCGTTCGATCATTTCATCGGCGGTGATAACGGCCTCCCGGGCCCTGCCCTCCCCCAGCAGTTCTTCCGGAAGGGGCATATTGGAGCCAAGGAGGGCCTCCACGGTCTGGTGCCGCTCGACGAATTTCTCGTCGGCCCGCAGGGCGAATTCCGGAGTGTCTTTGGGCCACCACGCCTCGATCGCCCGGTGGGGACTGTCCATGCGGTCGACCCTGCCCACCCTCTGCTCCGCGATCCGTACCACGCTCGGCAGATCGAGCTGTACCACGGCGGACGCCTGCTGGAGGTTGAGGCCCTCGCTCATGGCGTCGGAACAGAGGGCGACCACGCCGCTTGCGGAAGAACCGAGCCGGAAAAGTTCGTTGATTCGGTTTCGTTCGGCCCGGCGGGTGCCGGTGGCCACGATCACTTCCAGGTCGGGCCGGTGGTTCACCAGTCGGCGGCGTATCTCGAAAAGGGTTATGAGCCGGGAATCAAAAGCGATTAACAACGGATGGCGGTCCATGAGGACGGCCAGGTGCCGGGCCTTGGTCTCGGCCCGGGCGGCGGAAATACCCTCGGTAAGGCGTCCGATCTCCCCGTAGATCTCCATCTCCTCGGCGCAGGCCTTTCGGTGCTCACTCGGATCCTCAAGCCAGGCGGGAAGGGGACAGTCAAGAAGATTCTCCGGGGGTGTGCCGGCAAAACCCTCTATGGTCCCGAGGATATTGCCCGTGGCCTCGGCCTTAACGGTCTCGGTAATGCCGAAATGCTCCCGCGCCTTCCCGGTTCCATAGAGATGTTCGATAAGCGCGGCCCGGCTCGACCGGAGATTCGCCATAACCTGGTGGACGGCCAAGGCGCCCGCGGCCCGGAGACGGCCGTCGAGGTAGCGATCCTCGCTCCAGCCTTCCCGGCGGAAGGCATCGGGAAGTTCGAGCCGGCTCTGGAGATTTACAAGCCCCCGGAGTTTCTTCGCAAGCCTTCGTATCTCCCGGGCCCGCGCCCGGTCCTCTTCGGTCTCACCGGTCTCGTAGATCCGGGAGTCGTGCCGGGGGTAGCGGCAGGGATTACCGAGTTCGTTCACGAAGCGTTCCGGCTCCCGGTCGACCATGGTATTGAGCACCGCCTTGGTCCGGCGCAGGGTAAACCGCTGGATCTCCCGCCGGAGGGCCTCCCGCTCCTCGCCGGTCATCTGACGTTCCCGGCCGCCCTGGCGCCTGCTGAGATGCTCAAACACCCGGAGGGCCTCATCGTCAAGATTATCGGCCCCGAGCATATCGATAATGCGAAGAAAATCTCCCGCGCCCCGGTTAATGGGCGTGGCCGTGAACATCACCACGTGGTCCGCCATATTGCCCATAAGACCCCGGGTACGCTCGGCCTGAAGGTTAAGGAAGTTATGGGCCTCGTCGATTGCAAGGATCTGCGCCCGGCGTATCGCCCCGACGGTATCGCGGCGGCGGTCGGAATCCCGCCGGCTCAGAAGACCGTGGGAATGGGTACCCAGGGGGAGCCCCGTTTTGCGCGACTCGGTCTCCCAGATCCGCTGGACGTCCGGCGGGCAGACCAGGACCGGAATATCCCGCCGTATTCTCCCCGTAGACCAGATACGGTCCATCACCGCCCGCATAAGATGGGCCCCCATACGGGTTTTACCCGCGCCCGTGGCATCGGCCACCAGCACACTCCCGACGTTGTCGATCATCCAGAGGGCCTGGGCGATACCCGTTTCCTGGGACGGCCACAGAGTTGAACGTTCCACCCCCGCCTGGGTGCCGGTGTACCGTGCGGCCCACTCCCCGTAAAGAAGATCCGCCACAGCCTTGGCCAGGGCCTCCTGCCAGGTTACGGCACGAAGGAGCTTTTCAAGAAGGGCGATGAGATCCTCCCGGTAGTCCCTGCCGAGACGCCAGATCTCTTCGGCCAGGGCCCGGGCCTCCCGATAGCGCCGCCGGTCGCCCTCCCTGGTAAAGCGGGCGTTCACCTCGAGCTGGCGCCTGAGCCCTGCTTCGGAGAAATTACTGGACCCCAGGGTAACGGCGCGGTCGGCGGCGTAGATCTTCGCGTGGAGTCGGCGATACGTTTCGTCCAGGTACCGCACCTTGACCCGGCCGGTTCGGATCAACTCGATTGCCTGAAGCACCTGGGTTCCGAGCCGCACGGAAAAACCCCGTTCAAGCCAATAGTCTTCCACCTCCCGGGGGAAGGGGTAGTCGCGTATCACCCGGTCCCGGGTTGTGGACGCGACCGGTTCGCTTCCGAGCATGATGCGTACCGTCGCCGGGCCTTCCCGGCCGGACACCTCGCCGAGAAAGGAAACGATCCGGTCGAGAGATGAAAAACCCGTTATGACCAGGGGATCAGCGGCGGAGAGGAGGTCCTCGGTAATAAGGCGGTCCACCGTGAGACCTCCGAAATTAAACGGGAAACGTTCGTGGTTCGGCCAACCGTCGAGGCGGACCGGGGGGCTGTCCGGTCCGGGAACGGCAGCGAACAGGTCGGGTTGTTCTTTTTTCTCCATCGTCTGATCCACGAACTCTCGCAAAAAAGGTTCTCTATTGTACGCCACCGGCGCGGTCGTGCCTCCGTGTTCCTGTGCAATACGTGCTAAAGTGAACAAAGATCGGCCGTGAGGGGGGATGCATTATGACCGGGACGTTCCGCAGTATTGTCTTCTTGTCGCTGTTCACTGCTGTTTTTTCCACCCTGATGTTTTTTTGTCCGGGCCGCGCCCCGGCCCTTTACCAGTGGACCGATGAAGACGGCCAAGTCCATTTCACGGACTATCCTCCGACAAGTACGCAGGACGTACGGGTGATCGACGAGCCCTCCGGTCAGCCTCGCGAAGAAACGGATGCGGCCGCCGTGACCGGCGTTTCCGTTGTTGACGACGTGCTTCGGTCCCTCCGCGCGGGGCGCGTGGAGGAGATAACCAGGACCTTTCGGTTCTTCGAGGACATCCGTAAACCCGAAGAGATCGCCCTTCAAAAAGAACGTATCGTCCTTCTGCCGAAGATGGTCTTTGAGCGGTTCGGTCGTCCGGGGCCGTTTGAATGGAAAAAACCGGCGAAGAACTACCGCCACCTCAGCATCGTGTATTCGGCCTATGCAAGCCAGTGGAAGACGGCCGACTGCCGGTTCCTGTTTTACGACCTGACGACACGCCTCGGACAACGGCGGATACCGGCGGTCTTTCGGATAAGCACGTGTACCGAAGGAGACCGGACCTGGCTCAAGGATCTTGCCGTCGGGCTCGACGATTCCGGCGGGACCCTCGCCGGCGATGTTCGGCGTTTTCGGGCGGATTATAAAAAAGCCCTTGCGAATATCCGGGTCCCCGCCGGGACAAGACCGGCGACCGGGAGCTTCGTGCGCGACACATCCCGGCCGGTCACCCGGGAGGGGCGGGTGGCGCAAGACCGGCCGAAGACGGTTCCGGCAAAACCGATCCCCCGGGAAGACGCGGATGCGGCAAAGAAAACCGAACCTCGACGTACCGAACAACCGGTGACGCCGGCCATGGCGCCGGCCGTGACACCGGTACCGACGGGCATCACGATCCCGTCCGGCCCGGGGATGGATTCGTTTATAAACGATCTGCTCGGGCCCGTTGTTTTCTGGGTCGGCGTAATCGGCGGTACCGTGCTCGGCCTGATTGTGGGTGTTATCCTGTTTTTCTACCTCCTCTGGTCCCTGTCCCTCTATCTTATCTGCCGGAAGCGGGAGGTCGGCGGCGCATGGCTTGCCTGGCTTCCCGTGATCAAGGTCTTTCCCATGACCCGGGCCGGCGGACGACCCTGGTGGTGGGCCGTTCTGATCGCGCTTCCCTGGCTTGCCCCCGCAACGGGCGACCTCACGGTTGTCGCGGCCCTCGCGGGTATCCTCGTCCTCGTCTCCGTGGTGTTGTTCGTTATCGTATGGTTCGGGATCTCGGACCGCTTCGGCCTCAATAAATGGCTCGGGCTCCTGCTCATCGTACCCGTTGCCCAGATCGTTTACCCCTGCTACCTTGCGTTTCGCACCGAGCCCGACGGGGCGGGGGTAAGACGCCTTCGGCCCGCGTTCCTTACCGTAGTCGTCCTGCTTGTTGCAACCGCCGCCGCCGCAGCGTTCGTCCCCGCCGTTCTGCAACGGACGGTCGGTACCTTGAGCAGTAGCGCATTCACGCTTACGCCGAGTCCGGCCGATACCACCGAACGACCCGAGATCCTCCGGGAAGGGGCGCCGATCGCGGTCGTTTCGGTAGAGGAATACGACCGTGCCCTCCGAAACGCCGCGGTCGCATCGGGCGCCGAAGGGTTTACGCCGGCCGGGCCGGCCGCGCTCCGCCTCGATGAGTTCTGGGAGAGCCCCGACGACCCCCATGTGTGGATAAAAACCCGACTTGCCCCGCTACCGAATATGGGAACGGAGCTCCTTGTGGTGCGCGTGCACATCGAGAACGTAACCGCAACGGACGGACGGGACGTCTACGCCCGGGACCACAATCTGGAAACGGAGTTTTTCGAAAAGGTGCACGCAGGCGCGCCCCGGCCGGGACAGGACTACGTGGAGAGTATCCGGGACGTCCACCTCGTGCCGGGTACGGTGGAAACGGACGTGGCGGGAGTGGAAGGCGCGATTCTGGTGGAGTTTCCCCGGGGCGTAAAACGTCTTACGTTCAACCGCACTGAAATCGGCGGGGAACAACACGCCCACGGCCTCTCGGTGGTCGTTTCCGCCGTGGGGCCGAGCGAGGTCGTCCTCGAACTCAAGGGGGAGCTTGATCGGTACGTCCTGACCCGGGCCTTTAACGCGGAGGGCGCCGAACTCGCGTCGACGGGCGGCGGAAGTTTCGGTACGGACAAGCAGAAAAGCATGTCCCGGGCGTTTGCCGGAAAGATCGAGACCTTTGAAGTCCTTGTTGCCGAAGGGAGGCAGGAGCGGCGGTTTCCGTTCACCCTCGGGCGCTGACACGGCAGGTCCCATTCCGCCGAATCCAGGGACCGGCCGCCGTCGCCGCCTCGGTTTACACCCGCCCGGCCCTGACTGCGGACGAGTCGCAGAAATACGCCGCCGCGCGGGCTCTTGCGCCCCGGATCATCTTTCATGTACCTTTTCTTACGCCGCTCATATCCGTATACTGGGTAAACCTGGTCCTGGTGTACCGTCAACGCGTTACATGGTTGTCGAAGAGTCAATAGTCATAGACGCACGGGTGGAAGATGTGTGGGAGCTGTTCGCCAACCTTGCCTGCTGGCAGGAGTGGAACACGGTTCTCGAAGACGTATCCCTGGAGGCCGCCGAACGCTGGCTTTCGGAGGGGCGATCGTTCACCTGGTGTATCCGGCCCTTCATGCTCCCGATCCACTTCGAACCCACCGTCGAACAGGCCGTGGAGGGCGAACGCATCGTGTGGTCGGGGGAGAAGTTCGGTATCAGGGCGCGCCATGAATTCATCTTCACGAAAACGGACCCCGGACGGACCGAGGTGCTGAGCCGGGAGACGTTTTCGGGCATCACCCCCGCAGTGCTGGGACGGATGTTTCCCGGCTGGAAGATCAAAGACCTTACGGTAAATATGCTCAAGGACCTCAAGAATGCCGTGGAACACAGCGTCCAACGTCGCTGACGAGGCGGCCTTCCGGCCGCGACTCGGGATCTCGTCGTGTCTTCTCGGCGAGCGGGTCCGCTACGACGGCGGCCACCGGCGGGACCGTTATCTCGTAAGTACCCTCGGGTCCTTTGTCGAATGGGTGCCCGTGTGTCCCGAGGTTGAATGCGGGCTCCCGGTACCCCGGGAGGCCATGCACCTGGTGGGAGACCCGGAACAACCCCGGCTCGTTACGAAGAAAACCCGGATCGACCACACCCGTACCATCCGGCGTTGGACCGATGCCAGACTCCACGAGCTTTCGAAGCTTGGACTTTGCGGGTTCATCTTCAAGAGCAACTCGCCCAGTTCCGGCATTGAGCGGATCAAGGTCTACGACGAAGAGGGCCGGGTCATCTCCCGCAAAGGTTCCGGGATCTTCGCCGGGGCCTTTATAAAACGCTTTCCGGCCCTGCCCGTTGAAGAAGACGCCAGACTCCACGACCTGCGCCTCCGCGAGAATTTTATCGAACGGGTATTCGTAGTCGCCCGCTGGCAACGGGAAGTCCAGCCCCTCAGGGGGCGAAGGGAGGTCCTCCGGGCCGTAATCGACTTCCACAGCGACCACAAGCTCATTATCATGGCCCATGGGGCCGTTCGCGTGCGTGAACTCGAGCGCCTGACGGCAGAGGGCAAGGCCTTTGGCCCCGCTGAACTCAAGAAACGCTATCTTACGACACTCATGCACGCCCTCCGCCGCCCCGCCACGGTAAAGAAGAATGTAAACGTGCTCCTGCACATTCTGGGGCATTTCAAGTTGAGGATCTCGGCGGCGGAAAAGCAGGAGGTCCTGGAGGTAATCGACCTTTACCACCGTGGGCTCGTACCCCTGGTAGTACCGATCACCCTCCTCAGTCATCACGTGCGCAAGTACGAACTGCCGCACCTCATGCGCCAGCACTATCTCCAGCCCCATCCGGTGGAACTGATGCTCAGGAATCATGCGTAGTCAGGGTGAAACAAGGGCAATCGGCACGAGGCGATAGGATCTTTGTCGGCAACTTCCCGGGTCGGGTCTTCTCGACGAAGGGTCGATTCGACCATGTAGTTTGCAGAGAAGTTTGAGGCGGGTTGCCGCGTCGGTTTCCGGTTGCGGCTCCAGGGACGCCGTGGGCGGTTCAGTGTTTAAGAGTGTAGGACCGTAATGTCTTTTGGATAAACCCTTCGGTTTCCAGACCGGCGAGCACGGCCTCCAGGCGGTCAACGGGAACGTCGAGCCGCTTGCGGAAAGCAACCTTCGATATCTTCCCGTTTTCCGCGAGCAGTTTGAGAACCTGCCCCCGGACCTGCCGGTTCGATCCTTCAAAACGGCTCTGGCGCGTGTAATGGGCACTCCGCCGGTTCGGGTTCGGAACCCTCCCTGCCAGCATCGCGCCGTAATCCATGAGGGCGTTGTACCAGTCCCGGGGATTTTTCCGGTCAAGGGTCCGTTCCACGTAAGGCAGGAGATCCCGGTCGGTCACGCCGATCGTGTCTTCAAAGAAATGATGAATGAATACCCGGCGGATATTGGTCTCGATGAATACCACCGGCCGATTGAACGCAAAGACGGTGATGGATGCGGCCGTAGCCGGACCGATACCCGGAAGCGTCACCAGAGCTTCCGGCGTATCCGGGAGTCTGCCTCCGTGGTCTGCGACCACATTTTCGGCAAGTCTTTTCAGGGCGATTGCCCGGCGGTTATAGCCCATGCCCTGCCAGCGGGCGATGACGGCGGCGAGGGATGCTCGGGCCAATGCAGTGAAATCGGGAAACTCCCTGATAAATTCCGGGTATTTCCGGACGACCCGTTCCACCTGGGTCTGCTGGAGCATGATCTCCGAGACCGTAATCCTGTACGGGTTCGTCGTCTTCCGCCAGGGAAGCACCCGGCCGTGGCTTCGATAAAAGCGTCGGATTTTTTCACGAAAGCGCCGGACTTCTTCGGCGGTCAGGTTCATGCGGAGAAGCGTTTGAGGAAGCGTTTAAGAGTGATAAAAAAAACGGCGCGGCGTGGTCAGCGGCCGAGCGCCCCCCTTCGCTGGATGTGGCGGGCCCAGTCGATGAGTTCCTGGAGACTGCCGGTGATCTCGTCCTGATGCTTGATCAGGTAATCCGCCCGCCCGGTCTTCAGGGCGTCTTCCAGGAGGAGTTTTACCGGCCACACCCGGTTCAGCACCATGTCGGCGATACAGTCGATCTGCCGCTCGCTGTAGTTCAGACAATCCGTAGCGGCGATGCCGCACATGAGCGAACAGCGGTCTTCAATCTGTGTCCCGTTCATCTCTACCCTTTCGCACAGCCGGGCGGGAAAACAGAGCTCCCCCCTTGCGTTAAAGCTGATCCGGCTATCCATGTTCCATGAAATACTGCGGAGAAATCGATCCTCTGCGGTATGTTGTCCGTCCCGCAAATCAGCTCTATTATAACGGAAGAGGGGAGCCTCGTGGTACGGCGGCCTATCGGTCTCTTTGTCCTTTTCGTTTCTCCTTTCCTTGGTCGTTCAACCCTCAATTTTTTTCCGGAGCCACAGCGGCGGGCTTTGTTTGATGGTCTCCAGAAGCTTCTCCGCGGATTCCCTGATAGACGTCCCTTCCGCCACTTTCACCGGCATAATGCCCCGCCGGGAAAGGCGGGCGGCCGAGGGCCCGCCGATGGCGGTTATATACACGATGGCGCAGTCCGCGAGTTTCTCGACCTTGCTTTCCACCGCCGCATCGTGGACGGCGCCGAGGCCGCGTGTTTCCTCGACCGCGCTATCCCGACTACCGCCGTCGAAGACCCGCAGGCCCAGGTCCGTGTAGTTCTCCCGCGTGAATTCGTAAATGGCGAATTTCGCCGCTCTGCCGAAGTGTTCGTTCACATTCGTCCCGTCCGTTGTTGCAAACCCGACTTTCATCTGTGGGCCTCCTTTAAGCAATTTGCGATGGTGTGTACGAAATTGAGCGTTCCCCGGTACAGAGTCCAGGAGCTCGCCGTGTGCCCGTATCGTTCCATCGAGGGGAACCCCCACTCCATGTGGGATATGCCCCGCTCCGCCGCGGCAAGTCGGCCGTGGCTGTTCGCGATCAAAAGATCATGGTTCCCGTGGATGGACGCGAAATCGCCTACCACGACTTCCCGGGCCGGGATGTCCCGGTTTCCCGGGACGCGTACCGGGACTACCGCCAGGGATGGTTCCGCCTGGACCTCACGGACGACGCTGCAGATCGCCAGGGCGGCGTCCGTATCGCCTGCGATCGCGATCCTCGCCCCGCCCGTTATGTCGACCACGTCCCGCAGAGTATCGGCAAGAATGCGGCGCTCCCGGTCGAACCGCTTCGGGATCGGTCGTCCCGAATGTTCCGACAGTATTCCGAGAAACCGCTCCGTGTTGACGAGGCCCGTAACGCTGTGCAGCCCGACCCAGGGGACACCGCACCGCTCCTCAAGAATGCGGGCCGCACCGTAGACGGACCGGCCAAGGCAGATCGTAAGGGACGCCGACCCCATGGCGCGAATATCCCGGACCCGTGTACCACCCTCGGCAAGGGGGGAAAATGAGGTGCGGCTCCCGTCGAGAGCGGAAAGGTCCGGCAGCACGGTCGGGGACAAACCGAAACGCTCCACCGCATCGCGCAGTTCCGTAACGTCCCCGGGCGTGAGGCTGGGACCGGCCAGGATGTTGACGGCATTCCGCCGGGGTGTTCCGCCTTCTGCGAAGCGGAGGACTTCCTCCACGACCGCGGCAAAGCCTTGTTCCAATCCGCCGGAATAGTCGGGGGTTGACACCGTGATCAGCCGGGTGGCGCCCGGGGCGATTCTACTCGCCGCGCCCCGAATATCTTCCCCCTTGACCTCGGTGAGCCCGGTTGAGAGCAACCCGAGAAGATCCGGGCGATTCTTCTCGATAATCCCGGTGAGGGCCGAGACGAGTCGCTCCCCGCTTCCCATAACCACGTCTTCGGTGAAGAGTTTCGAGCCGGCCATGGCGATTGGTTCACGGAAATGTCTGGTCAGCAGTACTTTCCCAAGGAACGTACAGCCCTGGGCACCGTGGACCAGCGCCGTTGCCCTATGGATTCCCTGGAGCGCCATGGCCGCACCGAGAGCAGGGGAGTGTTTGAGCGGATCGATGGTTACGGGGCGTTCTTCATCGCGCACGACGGGAGCGATCCAACGGGTACCGGCTCCGTTCTCCAGCGAAAGGGCGCAGGAGATCTGTCGGGCAAGATTAACGAGACCCGCATACCCCGCGTACGGGTGGTGCCGCTCCTGGTTTACGTCGACAAACGGCAGTCCTTCCTTGGCGGCAAGGTAACGGTTCCGCCCCCCGGCGATGAGCATGTGGGCGCCGCGGTCCCGGTAGAGTCGCAGAAGATTCCCGGCTGTGGTGTCCTCATGAAGCGGCGCATCGTCGCCGAGGAGCGCGCGGATTTTCTCCTCGTCTTCCGCCGTACTCTTCTTCGTTCCCACGGCAACGACATCGACGCCGAGATCCTTGAGTGCCGAAATCAACGCCCAGCTCTTCACCCCGCCGCTGTAAAGCACGGCCTTTTTTCCCCGGAGATGGGCAAACGCGTCGAGGCGTTCCCGGAGCAGAGCTTCTTCCTCGCGGATGACCTCCTCCACCCGGCCCGGCAGCTCCGGCGCGTGGGGTGCAAGCAAGCGGGCGATTGAACGCAGGGCCCGGCTGGTCTGCGTGCTGCCGAAGAAGGAAATCTCCGCAAACGGGATGGCGTAGCGACGCTCCATCTCCCGGGCCACGTTGATCAGCGCCCGGCTGCACACCACGGCGTTTGCTTTCGCGTGGTGGGCCCGGCTGATTTCTTCGAACGTCCCGTTACCGGTAATGCGGGCAAGGAGGCGGATACCAGCCCGTTGAAAAAGGGGCTCGACGGCGAAAAGGTCTCCGGCGATGTTGTACTCCCCGATAAGATTGACGTCTGTCAGCGAGGTCTCGGGCGCCCCGCCTGTTCCGATCACCCGATCCAGTAACACCTCCCCGGCAATCCGGTTGCCGAGGTTCTTAGGGCCGGTGAACCCCGGGGCCGGCACGGGAATGACCGGCAGTCCGAGTTCGCTTTCGGCCTTTCCGCAGACGGCCTGAAGGTCCTCACCGATGAGGCCGCTCACGCAGGTCGTGTACACGAATACCGCGGCTGGGCAAGCGTGTGCGACCGTGTCTCGAATGGCGTCGAACAGCTTCCCCTCGGCGCCGTAGATGATCTCCAGTTCACCGAGATCCGTGGTGTATGCCCGGCGGTGGAGCAGGCCCCTATCCGAAACGGTGCCGCGGGTTTCCCAGGAGTTGCCGCCGCAGGCGATGGGACCGTGTACCAGGTGCGCCGCGTCCGCGATGCATTGGAGTACGATCATCGCGCCGTCGAAGGCGCACGATTCCCCCCCCCTGCTCCGGCAGACCCCCTTACGGGAATCCGACCGGCAGGAGTGGGCAAAAAGGGTATCTGCCGTGGCCTGGCCCATTACGGAACCCGTTACGCGTTACCGAAGAAGTTCGAAGTGGGCGTCGTCGCTCGTACGATCCACTTCCTCGATCAGGGCGTTCGCAATCCAGGTGATGAGATTGATCGTGCCCCGGTACCCGATGGTGGCGTAGCGGTGGAGGTTTACGCGGTCCACGATGGGAAAGCCGATCCGGACGTGGGGAATGCCCGCATCCCGGGCGGCGTACTTGCCGTGCGAGTTGCCGATCAGCATGTCCACCGGCTCGGTTACGAGGAGCGAACGCATATGCCAGAGGTCGCGCCCCCCATGGACCTGGGCTGCGGCGCCGTAGGGGCTCGAAGACAGGAGGGCGGCCATTTCCTTCTCCCACTTCTTCGTCCCGTTGGTCGAAACAATATGCACCGGCTCGGCCCCCATCTCCATGAGGAATCCGGTAAGCCCCAGCATGAGGTGCGGGTCGCCGAACAGGGAAAAACGTTTCCCGTGAAAATACTGGTGGGCGTCCGTCGCCGCGTCCACGGCCAACCCCCGCTCGTAGGTAATTTCCGCGGGAATCGGTTTCCCGGTGAATTCGGCGACCTTCATCAGAAATGCGTCAAAGGCGGAAATCCCTATGGGCGAGTTGAAGGCGGCGACCTTCTGGCCGTACGTGTTCTTGAAATCCGCGAGTGTTTTCACCGTCGCATACGACTGGAGCGAAATCGTGGCTGAAGCGTTCACCGATTCGGCGGCCTCTTCAAGCGTCGTCCCGCCTTTATACATCTCGTAGGTGCCCGTAAGCGGCGAATCAAACGTCTCGGAATTGTCCGCGAGAATCGTATGCTCCACCCCCATCATTCCAAGGTAACGGCGTATCTCCCGGATGTTTTCCACGTGGGGATCGAAGCCCGGGATGATATTGATGCTGTCGTTCCGTTTTCCTCCTTCCCCGGAGCGGCCCGCCGAAAGGGTTTCCACGATACTCTTGAGCATCAGGTCGTACCCCGTCAGGTGCGAGCCCACGAAGCTCGGCGTATGGGCCGGTGCCACGGGCAGATCCTTCGGTATCGAACCCGCGTCCCGGGCGTTGGAAATAAAAGCCTTGAGATCGTCGCCGATTACCTCCGACATGCACGAGGTGCACATGGCGATCATCTTCGGTTTGTAGAGGGCATAGGAATTCCTGAGCCCTTCGATCATGTTGGTGCGTCCCCCGAAAACCGCGGCGTCTTCGGTCATCGAATCCGATACCGCCGGAAAGGGCTCCCGGTAGTGCCGGGACAAGTTGTTCCGGAAATACGCCGCACAGCCCTGGGAGCCGTGCTCGTAGGGAAGGGTCCCTTCGAACCCGGCCGCGCAGAAGAAGGCGCCCAGCGGTTGGCAGGCCTTGGTGGGGTTGATCACCAGGGCCTGTCGTGCGAAATTCAGTTCCTTGTACTCTTCGGTATTGATCCATTCAGCCGTATTCATTGTCTGTTCTCCGTTCTTACCGGATGGTCCAACGTCCAAGGTCGAACGTCGCTGCGCTCAGGCCCGGAGTGGGCGTTCATCTACCATGGACCCTGGATATGCCACCTGCGATTATTCCTCCGCCCACGGCGCCTTTACCAGGTCCCACGTGGGGGTGTTGACCGCCATGTCCATGTCTCGGGCGAAGATAGGGAAACCGTCGTAACCGTGGTACGGTCCCGAGTAATCCCATGAATGCATCTGGCGGAAAGGAATACCCATCTTCTGAAATACGTACTTCTCCTTGATACCGGATCCCACCAGATCGGGACGAACGTTCCTTACGATCTCTTCAAGTTCGTAGGCTGCGATATCGTCGTAGATCAGAGTCCCGTCCTTTACCTGCTCCAAGGTCCGCTGGTAATCGTCCGCATGACCGAACTCGTATCCGGTTCCGATGACCTCCATACCCAGGTCCTCGTAGGCGCCGATGACGTGCCGGGGACGGAGTCCGCCGACGTAGAGCATCACCTTCTTGCCTTCAAGGCGAGGCCTGTACTTTTCGATAACGTCGTCCATGGCCGGCCGGTATTTTGCGATGACTTCCTCGCCTTTCTTCCGGATCGTCTCGTCGAAACGTTCCGCAATGCTCCTGATCGATTTCTCGATGCGCGTAGGACCGAAGAAGTTATACTCCAGCCACGGAATGTCGTACTCCTCCTCCATGTGGCGGGCAATGTAGTTCATCGACCGGTAGCAATGGATGAGGTTGAGCTTCGACATATGAGTGATCTTCATGGTTTCCAGCTGTCCGTCGCCGGACCAGAGCGATATCACCCGAAGCCCCATTTCTTCCAGGATCTTCACGCTCGCCCAGGCATCGCCGCCGATGTTGTAGTCGCCGATCACCGCCACGTCGTAGGGCGTAGGATCGGGGAGGTCTCCTTTGCCGAGTACGTGGTCACGGATGGAATCGTTGGCGATGTGATGGCCGAGGGACTGGCTCACACCCCGGAAGCCCTCGCACCGGACGGGAATCACGGGGAGGTTCAGTTCCTTTTCCATGCTTTTGGCACTTGCCTCGACGTCGTCGCCGATGAGACCGATGGGGCACTCGGACTGTATCGTAATGCCATTGGCTTTCGGAAAGAGCTGTTTGATCTCTCTGCCGATCTGCTCGAGCCGTTTGCCCCCCCCGTATACGATGTCCCGCTCCTGGAAATCCGACGTAAACTGAAACGGCACGAAGTTGTCGACTCCGGGTTTGCCCTGGGCAAGGTTCCGCCGGGTGCTCCAGGAGTAGTAACCGCACCCCACGGGCCCGTGGCTCAGGTGCACCGAGTCCCGCACCGGTCCCCAAACGACCCCCTTGGACCCGGCGTAGGCGCAACCCCGGGCCGTCATCACCCCCGGTACGGATTTTACGTTCGACTTGATTGCGCACGTCGAACAGCCGTCCTCGCCTTCCTTCGGGGCCTCTTTGATTGCAAAATGCTTTGCGCGCTTCTTTGCCGCCTTTTCGGGATATGCTTGCAGCAGATTCTCGATAAGGGCCCGCGTTTCTATGGTGGTATTCGCCATGACCAATCTCCCGTTTCGTATCAAACCGGCATCAAACCGCGACTCCTTCTTCCTCCGGGTCCATGAAACCGTAGGTGATGAGGAGTTCTTCCAGTTCGTCCATTTCGAGGGGCGTTGGAATCACGTGGTTCGTATTCTCGGAAATCTTCCGCGCCAGTTCCCGGTACTCGTCCGCCTGAATCGCCGTGGGATCGTGTTCGATCACGGTCATCCTTTTGAGTTCCGCACGCTGAACGATGTTGTCACGGGGCACGAAATGAATCATGTGGGTGCCGAGCCGGTCGGCGAGCGCGGAGATGAGTTCATATTCCTGGTCGACCTTACGGGAGTTGCAGATGAGGCCCCCGAGCCGTATACCGCCGCTTATCGCGTACTTCACGATACCCTTGCAGATGTTGTTCGCCGCGTACATGGCCATCATCTCGCCGGAGGTGACGATGTAAATTTCCTGTGCCTTCTTTTCCCGCATGGGCATGGCGAACCCGCCGCAGACCACGTCGCCGAGGACGTCGTAAAACACGAAGTCAAGGTCATCGGTATAGGCGCCGCTTTCTTCGAGAAAGTTAATGGCCGTAATAACGCCCCGCCCCGCGCATCCGACGCCGGGTTCCGGCCCGCCGGATTCGACGCATTTCACACCCTTGAAACCCGTCATCATTACCTGTTCGAGTTCGAGATCCTCGACGCTTCCCATCTCCCGGGCGAGATCCATGACCGTGGTCTGGGCCTTTGCGTGGAGCATCAGGCGGGTGGAGTCGGCCTTGGGATCACAGCCGACGATCATGACTTTCTTCCCGGCTTCCGCCAGGCCTGCCACAAGATTCTGGGTAGTGGTCGACTTGCCTATACCGCCCTTGCCGTAAATTGCGATTTGTCTCATTTCTTGCTCTCCTTTCGCGTTCTCGCGAGTTACCGTTTACGACGAACGTCGCTTCGCCGTCGATTACCTTGAGCAACGGCCGTGCCACAAAGGTCCCCTGTTACGCCGCGGCCGCAATCGCCTTATTAATGAACGAAAAGGAGCACGAAAGAAGTCTGATCGCGCGGTGAATATGTTTGAAACGATCAGTACTGTCGAATCCCGACGTTTTCGTTGAGCACAGGGGACCGTCGGTGACGGCCGGAAGGCTGCCAACTTTGTCGGTCGGGAAACACATTTGTATCCCCCGACGCGTTGAAACCGCGCGTTTTCCCGGCTTCAACCCCGTCGGCACGGTTCTCGCAATGCGCTGCGATACGTCCCCACGGGACGAACAAAAAAGGGGGATAAGAAGACCATGGAAACACCGGTTGCGTTGACAAAAGGAGGACGGCAATGGACTCCCCGGTACCTGGAAGCCATCGACATGGAAAAATGCATCGGGTGTGGACGATGCTATAAGGCCTGCGGACGGCAGGTACTGAGCCTTGTCGAAAAACCGTTTGAGGAAGAAGACGACGAGTACGGCGACGACATGGGAAACATGGTAATGAGCATTGCGGACGGTGACGACTGCATCGGTTGCGAGGCCTGCGCCCGGGTGTGCACGCGGAAATGCCACAGCCACTCGTCGGCCTGACGGCCCCGAACCCGGGGCAATCGGCGGAGGCGGTTACGCGTCCGGTCCCGACACACGTCTTCAGCTACGGCTCGCTCATGTTCGATGAGGTATGGTCCCGGGTCGTGCGGGGCCGTTATGCCCGGGTTCGGGGACGGATTCGGGGTTATGTTCGCCGATGTGTGCGGGGAGCAAGCTATCCTGGCCTCGTTCCCGGTTCCGCGGATAAAACGCTCTGCGGCGTTGTATACAGAAACGTGAGCCCCGGCGACATCGGGCGTCTCGACGAATTCGAAGGAGAGTATTACGAACAGCGGTTCGCCGAGTGTCGAGGAGACGATGGGACCGTATTCACGGTTCTTGTCTACGTTTTCAAGGCAAAGTACCGGGGACTTCTCGAGGACCGGGAATGGGACCCCACGTGGTTTGTCCGAGAGGGGATGCGAGCGTTCCTGGCGGATTACGCCGGTTTTTCAATAGTTGAAAAGGATTGATCTCTTCGTAGAACGTCGATACGGATCGTTGGCCATACCCTCTTGAGCGGTGTGCCGTCCGGCGGGCCGCACGATACCGGATACCCGTCCGAAGCCCCCGGCGCTTTGCGGGACGATCAATGTAGAGTCGATACCTGGCGCGGTGCCGGCAGGACCGGGGAGTAGCTGTTTCCGG
>CAYYSS010000011.1:0-21233 GCA_964474325.1 uncultured Nitrospirota bacterium | reverse complement strand
TCTCCAGATTGAGATAGCCAGGAATGAAGCCAAGGCCCGGCAGCTTGATGTGCTCAAGGAGGAAAACGAATG
Organism: uncultured Nitrospirota bacterium; assembly: GCA_964474325.1. Lineage (GTDB taxonomy): Bacteria > Nitrospirota > Thermodesulfovibrionia > SZUA-242 > CAYYSS01 > CAYYSS01. The sequence goes on along the minus strand of CAYYSS010000011.1, from coordinate 21,161 downwards.
GCTGAAGGCGCGGCTTGAGGAACTGAAAGGGCAGCTTCCAAAGGAAAGCGAAATAACCACGTTGCTCCGCCGGGTGTCCGAGAAGGGAACACGGGCCGGGCTCGAAATCGTGAAATGGAAACCGGGGAAACGGCGCACGAATCCAAGCGGCCTTTACGACGAGATACCCGTGGACGTGGCGGTTCGCGGCCGCTACCATGACCTCGGCGGGTTTTTCAACGGGATAACCCAGCTTACCCGGATCGTGAATATTTCCGGAATCCGGCTGAAAGCCGGCGGAAAGGGCGGCCGGCGCCGCGGCAGAACGGCGGGAGCCGGCGATCTTCTGAGCGCAACGTTCAAGGCCACGACATTTGCCGTGTCGCCCCCGAAACCGGCTAAGAAAAAAGGCAAAATAAAGGGCAAGAAAAAGGGTTAGGCAGGGTAGGAAGAATATTCATGGGATTGGATACACGGAGCCCACTGGTTAAAAAACTGCTCGAAGCCGGGGCCATGGTTTCAGGCTTTGCGTTTGCCGCTATGGTTCTTTTCATGTTCAGCGGTTGTGAAAAGAAAACGAAGGCTCCTTTACCGACGGCTGCGGCAAAAAAGGCTGTAACTTCCGCTCCGCTCCGTTTCGAACGTCCGGTCGAGATCGACGAACCGCCGTTTCTCTACACAAGCGAGGGGAAACGCGATCCTTTCAGGAGTCTGATCGTCGTAACGGGCAAAGCGGAAAAGAAAGTGGATATGGCGGCGCTTTCGCCGCTCCAGGTGTACGACGCCGTCGATCTCAAGCTGATCGGGCTTGTGGACCAGGGAAGTAAGGGGATAGTCGCGATGCTCGTGCGTCCCGACGGAAAGGGGTTTACCGTTCGCGAAGGGACGCCCGTGGGGGTCCGGGGCGGTAAAATAGTCAAGATCGACATGAATGCCATATACATAGAAGAGACCGTCCCCGACTATCGTGGGAATCCTACCGTACAGCATATTACTTTGGAACTCCGCAAGGAGGCGCAGTGATGAAACAACTATTGACCTTCCTCTTCCTGGCCGTATTCGCGGCCGGCGGGTGCGTGACCGGCGGGACCGTCGCGCGGGATCCGGCCGGCGGGCGGGCGGCCTCGACGCTCGTCGATATCGTGGTAGAGGATTCAGGCGGGAAGACGACTATCGATGTGACGGCCGACGGACCGCTGACGTATACCGTCTATAAGCCGTCCGATCCCTATCAGGTCGTGGCGGAGCTGCCGGGGGTTTCCCCGGGCGCGTTTACGGACACCATTAACGTCTCCCGCGGAAATGTGGTCGACATCGTTCCGTTGGAGGTCACTGAACCTACGCACATGACCAGGCTTCAGATCAATCTCGATTCGCCTATTGACGTGACCTCGAGCGGCGAGGACAATGTTCTCGTCCTGTCGCTGGGTTCGTCTGAAGGCCCTGCGCGAACCGAGACCGCGGCGACGACGCAAACAGCGGAGACGGACGCGGAATACGTTCCGCCGAAGATCGGTACGGTAATTCGGGACATCAACGTTGCGGCCGCGGACGGCCGGACGGTTGTGCGAATAGAGTCGAACGGTGTTATTTCGGGCGACGTTTTCAGTTTGAGCGACGACCGTATCGTCGTGGACGTACCGAACGTCACCACGGATCTTCAATACGTCACTGCGTCGCAGGCGCCGCTGAAGTCGATACGGCTCGGGCGCCACTCCGATAAGGTGCGGATCGTCCTGGATCTGGACCGCGCCGTCGATTTTGAGGTCGGGGAGGAAGGCAAAGCCCTCGTCGTCGCGCTGAGAGACACCACGCGTTCCGGCGAGATAGAGCCGGTTGTCGTGGCGAAAACAGATGCGAGTGCGGTCCTTTTGCCGTCCGTGGGTGATACGGGCGGATCAGGCGCCGATATGCATGGAGCAGAGCCGGCGCGGGTTTCGGAACAGAGCGGCACCGCGTACCAGACGACACGTACGCCACGGGCGGACGCGCTCGCAGGCGCGGAAACCGTTCAGGGTCGTGGACAGAGGGCGTCCGCGGCGGGAGATGCCGGCGGCACCACGCCGGGGAAGAAGATCTATACCGGCCAACGGATATCGTTGGATTTCCAGAATGCGGACGTTGTGCAGGTTCTGCGACTGATCGCCGAGGTGCGGGGTCTTAACCTGGTCGTGCATCCCGAGGTTAAGGGGGCGATACCTTCTCTCCTGCTCAAGAACGTGCCGGCCGATCAGGCGCAGGAGATTATATTGAAACTTGCCGGAATGGAAGCGGAAGAGACGGACAATATCCTCCGGGTCGCTCCGGCGTCGGTATTCGCAAAAGAAAAAGAATCCGTTGAGCGCCTGCGGCAGGCAAGTGTCAAGGCGGAGTCGCTCGAGCAGAAGATATACAAGATCGCGTACGCAGACGCCGCGGAAATAAAAAAGGCGATCAAAGACGCGAAGATTCTTTCGAAACGCGGCGACATCACCGTGGATGGACGGTCGAACCGGCTCATCGTTAAAGATGTTCCGAGCCGTTTCGACGACGTCGAGGAACTGATCTCGATTATGGATAAGCCGAAGCGGCAGGTCAAGATTGCCGCGCGGATCGTCGAGATGAGTCTCGACTCGGAACGCCGGCTCGGCGTAAACTGGTTCGGTACCTTTATCGGCAATCGAGGAGCCGGTAACGTGCCGACGGCGCTGGGAACACAGAACGCCCTTGACACGCTGGCGGGAAGTCTCTCAACAAACGTCTCCTATACCGACGACGAGGACAACTTCTTCGACTCCGAGGGCAAGGCGTTCATGAATCTTATGCTTGGAAGTGTTGCCGACACGTTTTCGTTGGGTCTGCAGATAGACGCCCTGGAAAACGTCGGCGATGCAAAAACCATATCGAACCCGAAGATAATCACCATGGACAACGAGGAGGCCGAGATAACGCAGGGCGCCCAGGTCCCCTATCAGACGGTGAGCCAGGAGGGTACGAAGACGGAGTTCAAGGATGCAAGCCTTACGCTGACCGTGACGCCGACGATTACGCCGGGTGACCGTATTCTTGTGAAAGTGAAAATCGACAACGACAGTGTGGGGCAGAACACCGATTCGGGGCCGATTATCAACACCTCGCAGGTGCAAACCCAGGCCATGGTAAAAAACGGCGAGACCATGGTTATCGGGGGGGTTTATAAGACGACGTTATCGCAAGATTCGAATAAAATCCCGCTGTTAGGAGACATACCCGGTCTCGGTTGGTTGTTCAAGACAAAAACCGATAAGGAAGTAACCCGGGAGATAATGATTTTCCTTACTCCGGAGATTTCGGCGGTGGACGTCGGCGACAGGGAGGCATGGTAAATGAGATCAGTAGGGAAGCAGAGTTTTTGCATCCTCGCCGCACTGCTCTTGAGTGTCGGTTTATACGGTTGCGGCAGTGACGTCGGCCCCCCCGGGAGCGACGGGCTGGAAAAGGTCGGTGCGAGCGTAACGGTTTCCATCGAGCCGACCTATCTGGATGAGTTCACATTGGATGTGGACGCAATACAGGATCAGTGTGTAAGCCCGGAAGGAAAGCCGGAGGGGCCGGAACCGTTTACGCGGCACGGCGCAGATGCCGTGTTTACGGTTAACTATCTGACCGCCGATCCGGGCCCGCTCACCATCGACGAGTACGAGATTGAATTTTATAACAGCACGCCGGGAACGCCGCCCATTCAACACGTTCATACGTTCCAGACCATAAACCTTACGGCCGAAGGCGAATTCAGAATACCGGTGGTTTTTATCGATCTCGACCGGAAGAACGACTACGGCGACGATATGCTGAGCGGGATGTACCCGCAGGGGACCGAGCGGGACCACCCCCGTTACGACGCCCAGTACGCGTTCCGGGGGCAGAATCAGTACGGCGACGACTTTACGCTGCGGGCCAATGTCCAGTTCTACATCGGATGGTACGACTATTGCCCGTGATGAGTGAAAACGGAAACGCTTACGATTCCAACCGGGGTGATTACCTCGCGCGCCGACCTCGTGCGGGACGGAGGAGATTCATGAACAGACCTGTAGTCTTTGGGATTTTTACCGTGACGATGCTGGCGCTCCTCGGTGCCTGTTCAAGCGGAGGAGGGAAGACCGCGACGCCGATCGGGACGCACTCGAGCAAGGCGACGGAGATCCGGCTGATTCCGAACCAGCTCGAGGCGCACACCGGTGGTAACGTCTACCTGACCGCCCACGTCTACGACGGAAACGGCCAGCCGGTGAAGGGCGAACAGGTCTCCTTTGTGAAGATTTCAGGCGTTGGAACATTGAGTTCGACGACGGCGGTTACCGATAAAGAGGGCCTGTGTCAGGTAACACTTGCATCGAACGTGGAAGGTTTTTCGCTGGTTGAGGCGGGAACGACAAACAGCACCGGCGTTTATGTGCGCGACGCCGAGTTTGTCACGTTCGAGCGTCGGGACGGGCAGGCGCCCGGCGGCGACCGGATCGCGATCGGTACCTCCATCACGTTGGAGATCGACAGCGACCTCGATGGGATTTTCAACGAAACAGGCGATTTTACCATACGGGAAGCCGGTATCGATGCTACCCTGCGGGCCCGTTTTCTCGACAATAACGACAATCCGATCGCGGGAGCGGTTATCGAGTTTTATTCGGACCTCTACAGCTATCAGCAACTTGTATTCCCGGACGGCACCACCGCGGTCACGGATGCGAACGGTTATGCGTGGCTGAAGGTACAGACCTCGATAGCGGTTGCACAGGAGAAGATGTCGCTTACCATCATGGCATTCGAAGCGCTGACGGGCGCAACAAACGGTATCAACCTGAATGTAGTAGCCGTCGGAACGCTTTCGGTGGTATCCGATGTTAGCGAGATTCTTCTCGATACCGAAACGGCGACGATTACCGCGTATGTGTTTGACGAAACGGGTCTCGCGGCGATGGACGGGACGTTTGTCGAGTTCACGACGGACCTGGGAGTTCTTTCAACGGATACGATATCAGGCGCGACGACTCTTACCGTTCCGACAACCGACGGTAAAGCGGAGGTTACGTTGAGTTCACCGACAACCGGTGTGGCAACCGTTACGGGTCGTGCCGGCGGACTTTCGGACACCGCGACGGTGGATGTAGTGGCCGCAAAACTGACGCTGGCCGTTTATCCGGCGAGTCAGAACATCCTCCCGCTGAGTTCGGCGACGTTTACGATTGTCGGCGGAGATGCGCCGTACACGGTATTCTCCGACCAGCCCGACCTCGTTACGGTTACCCAGCCGACCGGGGACACGTTCGTCGTAACGAACATCCTGGAACCGGCAGGGGGTACTTCGACACCGGTTACATTGACGGTGCTTGACGCCCTGGGCGCCACGGCCACGGGCACGTTGACGATCGGCGGCATTGCGTTCCAGATCGTTCCGGGTAAAGTCACGATCTCGGCGGGGACGGCCACCCGGATGACGGTATACGGGGCCCAGCCTCCTTACGAGATATTCGTGAGCAACCCGGAATGCGCGAACTTCTGCAGCGGCGGATTCTCGCCGGCGGTGGGCGCGAGCCTTACGGAGACGGTTCTGAAGAGCGGGGACGATTTCCTCATCTGTACGAACGACGACTTCAACTGCGAGGGCGAATCGATCACGGTCACGGCGGTGGATCGGGTCGGGGCGTCGACTGCGGCGACCGTGGAACTAAATCAGCCGGCGGATCTTGCGGTATCTGCAAGCCAAAGCCAATTTAATAATATTGGCACGGTTCCTTGGAGCGTGGTGGCGAGATATAAGATTACGGGCGGCTTGGCGCCGTATTATGTGGATTTCTCGATTCCGGACCAGGTAGTCGTTTTTAACGGCGGAACCACGCAACTTGCAGGCAATCCGGTCGGAGGCGTTGCATGGCCCACGATCGATGACGGCGGCGTGCTCGTTTCCGATTTGCCGGTGATGGTCGGGGTCGCGGGGAGAAACTCTGCGGAGTTCGATGTACAGTATAACGTTCCGGTGCCCCCGGCTTATTGGGATCTGAATATGCTGGTTTACGACTCGAACGATACATTGGTCGTGACGGCGGTAAGATTGAATAGTTCTTCCGCAACCGGTACAACGGCGCTTTCGATCGCTCCGACAACTGCGAGTATTCAGGGAAGCGCCACGTTTGCAAACAACCTTGCTTTTGTCGCAGACGGAGGGACAGGGCCGTATTCGATCACGATCGAACGAGTTAGCGGCGATGATCCGGTACAAGCTCAAGTTGATGCGTATACGACTAATACGTATAGCCTCACGGGTACGACAGCGCAGAACGTTGGAGCGGGGGCGTCGTTGCCGAGTTCGATAACGGTAAGCCCGGGTGCAGTGACGGGGAACACCGTTATCCGACTGATAGTTTCCGACAGTACCGCGGCAACAGCGCAGGCGGATATTACGATAACGCCGTAGGATCCGGCTTTCGGGAAAAAGCGGAGCGGCGGTAAAACGCCGCTCCGCTTTTATTTGTGGCGGTAGAAAAAAGACGGCTCGGCGGAAAGAATGGCGAGGGAAGGAGTTAAGATGGTGTTTTCTTCTAAAATAGGATGGTCATGAGACTGGACGAAGAAGAACGGCGAGCGCTGCGGTTTGCCCTGAGAGACGTTGAGGGCGAGGCATATCTGTACGGCTCCCGGGTCGCGGATTCGCGACGGGGGGGCGATATCGACGTTCTGATTTTCTCCGATGAAGATCCGTTCGATCTTTCACGGAGGGTTGCGGTGGATTTCTTCGAACGTTGTGAGGAGAAGATTGACGTTCTGGTGATCGACCGGACGAAGATGACGCCGGAGCAGGAGGCCTTTGTTGGAGGCCTGGAAAAGGTGCGGCTTCAATTATGACGGCGGCGGGGACCCTCGCGAGATCCTCGCGTGAAAAGATGATGCGGGCGATCGCCCTGCTTTCGGCCTCGGTGGAGAAGATCGAGCCTTTCGACGGATACCGGGAATATACGGCCGAGGAACTCGAGCCTTACGATGCACTCTGCGACAGATTCGTCCGGTCGGTGGAAGTTGCATTGAAGTTCTTCAGATCTTGCGAACGAGTAATGTTCGGAGAGTTTTCGGAAACGATCAGGGATTTGCTGGGGCGCATGGAAAAACTCGGGCTTGTTAGCAGTGTCCGCCTGTGGATGGAAATGCGGGACGTGCGAAATCGCATCGTTCACGATTACGTCCCTGAACGTAGAGAACAGCTATATGCTTTGCTGACGAACGAATTTTACGAAGAGGTAAAAAGAACGGAAATGGCATCGCGGGCGTTGGAGATACCGGAGTGAAAAGAGTGCGTTACCTCACGGCGGGGGAATCCCACGGGCCTGGGCTTTTGGGGATCATCGAGGGCCTTCCCGCGGGGATTCCGGTTTCGGCCGACGATATCGACCGGCATCTGGCACGCCGGCAGAAGGGCTACGGACGGGGCGGCAGGATGAAGATCGAGCAGGACCGGGCCCGGATCACGGCGGGGATCCGGTGGGGAAAAACCCTTGGCTCACCGATTGGTCTTCTGATCGAGAACCGGGATCATGGGAATTGGGGTGCAGGGATGTCGGCCGAGGCCGGGCATGCGGGAAGTATCGATCCTGTTACCCGCCCGCGGCCGGGGCACGCGGACCTCGTGGGCGCCCTCAAGTACGACCACGACGACTGCCGAAACGTTCTCGAACGGTCGAGCGCCAGGGAAACGGCCATGAAAGTTGCGCTCGGGGCGGTTGCAGGGAAGTTCCTGGATGAATTGGGGATACAAATACTCGGCTGGGTCCGGGAAATCGGGGGAGTGGGCCTTGCCGAGGATCCCGGGGACGTGGATGAAGCCTTTGGGCGGGCGGAAGATTCCGACGTAAGCTGTCCGGACGAGGAAGTTGCGGCCCGGATGCGGGAACGGATCGACTCGGCTCAGAAGGAGGGCTATTCCCTGGGAGGCGTGTTTCAGGTCATTGTGAACGGATTACCGGTCGGGCTTGGAAGTTACGTGCACGGAGACCGGCGCCTCGGTTCGCGAATCGCGCGGGAGATCATGGCGATTCAAGCGATAAAGGGTGTGGAATTCGGACTGGGATTCGAGACGTCACGGAGACCCGGCAATGAAGTCCTTGATGAAATCTTCCATGAAGACGAGAAGGGGTTTTTCAGGGAGACGAACAGGTCGGGGGGGCTTGAAGGCGGTATGACCACGGGGATGCCTCTTGTTATAAAGGCGGCGATGAAACCGATTCCCACCCAGCGAAAACCGCTTCGGTCGGTCGATATACGGACAAAAGAGCCGCTTGAAGCGGCCTACGAACGCTCGGACGTCTGCGCGGTCCCCGCCGCGGCGGTCGTCGGTGAAGCGGCGGTCGCACTGGTTCTTGCGGACGCGATACTGGAAAAATTCGGCGGAGACAGCCTGGGCGAGGTGCGGAGAAATATAGAGAGCTATGAGAAGTATACGAAATCGCGTTGAAGGAGATTCGAGTAACATTATTCAGCCACAGATAAACACAGATTGGCACAGATGAAAAGAATTTTTCGTTAGTGTTCCGGAAGGAGGGAAAAGGATGAAAAAGGAATTCCCTTTTAAGGATGCCACCTACGACATTATAGGATGCGCCATAGATGTACATAAGAAGCTGGGATTTGGATTTCTTGAGAAGATTTATGAAAATGCGCTTATGGTATTGTTTCGAAGAAGAGGGATCGACGCAAAACAGCAGGAAGCGATCGATGTGTATTTCGAGGGAGAAGTTATCGGAACATACTTCGCCGATATAGTGGTTAATGATTCAATTATTTTGGAATTGAAAGCCGTCGAACATACGAACGGAGCCCATAAGGCTCAGCTTTTAAACTATTTGAAGGCAGCTCGGAAGAAAGTAGGGCTTCTTCTCAATTTTGGAAAACAAAGGCTCGAATATGAACGTTTCATCCTTTGAAAATTCTAATCTGACTTATATCCGTGTCCATCTGTGCCCATCTGTGGCTGAAAAAAGGTGTTTCCCATGAACATCATCCTCTGCGGTTTCATGGGGACGGGGAAGACGTCCGTCGGCCGGGAACTCTCGAGGCGGCTCGACCGGCCCTTTGTTGATACGGACGATGAAATCGTCGCCCGGGAAAAGCGGCCGATACCGCTCATCTTCAAAGAATCCGGCGAGGAGTATTTCCGGCAGGTCGAAAGCGAGGTTATCGACAGCCTCTCGCTCAGGGACGGGGCGATTATCGCCACCGGCGGAGGGGCCCTGACCGTTCCGCGAAACCTGACCGCACTCAGGAAGAACGGGGTCCTCGTGAGGCTCGATTGCGATCCGACGGTCCTTCTCAAGCGCACGATGGCGGAAGGAGGAACACGGCCCCTTCTCAACGTGGACGAGCCGCTCCGGGAGATCAGAAAACTCCTGCGGAAACGTTCCCGGGCCTATGGCGCCGCGGACATCTCCGTCGATACGAGTTACCTGACCGTGGGAGAAGCGGCGGGGGAGATTATTGAACGGCTCGGCGCGGATGCGGACGGCATCCGGGTACCTCTCGGGGACCGCTCCTACGAAATCGACATCCGGTCCGGGCTTCTCGACAGCGTGGGTGCTCGAATACTTCCGCTTCGGCCGAGCCGCGTGGCCCTCGTCACCAATACAACAGTCGATTCTCTCTATGGCGACCGTGTGGAGTCGTCGCTCAGAAACGCGGGGTTTCGGCCGCTCCGGCTCGTCCTCCCGGACGGCGAAGAATACAAGGATTTTTTCTGGGTCTACAAAGTGTTGGGCGACCTTCTCGGCGCCGGTCTCGACCGTCAATCGGTCCTGGTGGCCCTCGGCGGCGGAGTGATCGGGGACCTTACGGCGTTTTCCGCGTCGGTCTTTATGCGGGGGATACGTTGTGTGCAGGTGCCCACAACCCTCCTTGCCCAGGTGGACAGTTCGGTCGGCGGCAAGACCGGGGTAAACCATCCGGCGGGCAAGAACATGATCGGCACGTTTCACCAGCCTTCGCTCGTGGTTATCGACCCGGACACCCTCGCCACTCTTCCGGACGCCGAGTTCCGGGCCGGGCTTGCCGAGGTAATCAAGTACGGCGTTATCCGGGACAGGGAGTTCTTCGACTACCTGGAAGAATCCAGGGAAAGGATACTCGGCAGGGACGACGATGCGTTGAAACACATTATCGCCCGGTCGTGCGAGATTAAAGCGGAGGTCGTCGGGCGGGACGAGCGGGAAGGGGGGCTCCGCGCGATCCTGAATTACGGGCACACGGTGGCCCATGCCCTTGAGACCGCGACCGGGTATACGCAATATCTCCATGGCACCGCAGTGGGAATCGGCATGGTCTGCGCGGCGGAATTCGCCGTATCCATGAAAAAGCTTCGAAGGAAAGATGCCGGCCGCATACGGCGCCTCGTCAGCGACTACGGCCTCCCCACGGCCGTTCCCGCCGAATGCGATCCCGGAGAGCTGGTCCGTCTTATGGCGGTTGACAAGAAGAACGTGGGCGGGAGCCTGACCATGATTCTGCCGACGGAAATAGGCGATGTGTCGATCGTCCGGGACGTTTCGGCGGGCCGGGTGCGCGGCGTCCTGGGGAGGCTTCGCTCGGGCTGATTTTCGGCCGCCGGGCTTTCTCGGTACGGAATTTGCCGGGCGGTTCCGGAGTCTGGTAGTATCTTTGTCCATGACACCTGCTGAAGAAAAGACACGCCTCATAGAACTCGTCCGTGAACGGTCGTTCAAAATGACCGACGAACCGTCGTTTAAGTTGACCAGCGGCGCCGTAAGCCGGTTTTATTTCAACATGAAACCGGTGACCCATACGCCGGAAGGAATGTTTCTCATCGGCTCGCTCTACCTCCATATGCTCGAAAACCAGGGTATCAAGGCCCGGGCGATCGGCGGGCTCACCATGGGGGCGGATCCCATATCGGCCGCGGTGGCGCTCTCGTCGTGGCACCGTAAAACCCCCATCGAGGCCTTTGTGATCCGCAAGGAGCCCAAGAAACACGGCACGCGGTCGCAGGTTGAAGGTTACGTGCGCGAGGGGGATCCCGTGGTGATCGTGGACGATGTGGTCACGACGGGTGGTTCCACGATAAAGGCCATCGAAGCGGCCGAGCGGGCCGGCTTGGTGATCAAGGCCGTCGTCGTACTCCTTGACCGGTGCGAGCAGAACGGCCGGGAAAATATCGCCGCCAAGGGATATCCGGTCCATTCGATACTCGATATCAACGATTTTTTATAGACCGTGAATGGGTCTCGGAAGGGAGAGGACCCTTTCGCGTACATTCGTGTTCGTGGTGGGTGGTTGTTGGTTGCTCGTTGCTCGAGGCCGGGTATCCGGTGGATTCGCTCCGCCTGTTCACCCTGCATCTTTTTTCTTCCAACTTCCTGCTTCTTGCTTCTCCTCTTCATCCGTGTCAATTCAGTGTCCATCCGTGGCTGAATTGTTCAGACGGCGGCTGATACGTTTCGCATCCCCAAGCATCGACCGGAAGAGCATCCGGACTGCAATATCCGGTGAACTACGCGAGGAGGAAGTCCAGAAGGGCCATCTGGGAATAGAGACGATTTTCAGCCTGATCGAGGACCACGCTTTGGGGACCGTCCAAGACCTCATCGGTTATCTCGTGGCCCCGGTGTGCGGGTAGACAGTGCATGACGATAGCGTCGGGCTTGGCATGCGCGAGCAAGGCCCGGTTCACCTGGTAGGGTTGAAAGAGGGCCGTGCGACGGTCTTTCTCGTCCTCCTGCCCCATGCTCACCCAGGTATCCGTATAGACCACGTCCGCCTCGGCCACCGCCGCTTCCGGATTTACCGTCACGCTGACGGATCCGGGCCCTCGCGGGGAGGCGTCATCGATAACGTCCCGCGCCGGCCCTTGGTTTTCCGGGCAGGCAAGCCGGAGATCCGCGCCGAGCAGAACCGCGGCTTCGATGAGGGAGTGTGCCACGTTGTTGCCGTCGCCCACGTAGGCCACGCGGAGTTCCGTGGTTCCTTTGTGTTCGATGATCGTTTGAAAATCCGCCAGCGCTTGACAGGGATGGTGTGAGTCGGTCAAGGCGTTTATAACAGGGACCCCCGCGTGTCGGGCAAAGTCGGCGATCCCGTCGTGGGCATAGGTCCTTATGATAATACCGTCGAGGAAACGCGAGAGAACCCGTGCGGTATCGACAACGCTTTCACCGCGGCCCAACTGGAGGTCGTTTCTGCTGAGATAGATTGCCCGTCCGCCCAATCTGCCGATGCCGACCTCAAAGGAAACGCGGGTCCGCGTCGATGATTTATCGAAGATCATGCCGAGGGCTTTGCCCTCGAGTGTGGTCAGGTTCGATTCCGGGGTCCTCTTGAGGGCGAGGGCGCCGTAGACGATTTGTTCCAGTTCCTCCCTGGAGAGATCGATTACCCGGAGAAAATCCCGCTTCGTCGGCCGCCCGGGCATCAGAACGCAACCTCTTTAAGAACGTTGTCGATAATCGCGGCCATTGCGTCGATATCCCGTTCGTTTACGATCAGCGGCGGTGTGAAACGTACCACGTTGGCACCGGCGCTGCCCACCAGGAGCCCGCGTTGAAGGGCCGCTTTAACGATCACCGCGGGATCGACGCTTACCTCCATGCCGACCATCAGTCCCACTCCCCGAACGTCTTTGACGATGGTCGAAAACTTTTTCCGTACGATTTCAAGGGTGTTCTTGAGATACGTCCCCATCCGTTCGACCCCATCGAGAATAAGCCCATCCTCCAGTATGGTCTCGAGGGTTGCGATGGCGGCGGATACGGCCAACGGATTGCCGCCGAAGGTCGAGGCATGGGATCCGGGCGCAAACGCCTGGGCGATCTCGTCGATCGCCAGCATTGCCCCGATGGGGAAGCCCCCGCCGAGCCCCTTGGCAAGGCAGAGAATATCGGGTTTTACGCCGAAGTACTGGTAAGCGAACAGATGGCCGGTTCGCCCGACGCCGGTCTGGACCTCGTCGAAGATAAGGGGGACGTTCCGTTCGGTGCAGAGATCCCGTACCCGTTTAAGATAGCCCTCGGAAGGAACCTGGATACCCCCTTCGCCCTGGATGGGTTCCAGAAGAACGCCGCAGGTTTTGGGGCCGATCTCTTTCCGCATCGCGTCGATGTTGCCGAACGGGACGTGCCGGAATCCCTGAAGGAGGGGGCCGAAACCCCTGTGGTACTTCTCCTGTCCCGTGGCCGAAAGAGCGCCCATTGTCCGGCCGTGAAACGAGTTTGACGCGCAGACGATCTCGTACCGCTCGTCGTCACCCCTGTTCCGGGCATGTTTCCGCGCCAGTTTTATCGCGGATTCCACCGATTCCGCCCCGGAGTTACAGAAAAAGACTTTGTCGGCACACGAATTCTCCACGAGAATCCGGGCCAGTTCGACCTGTCCTGGAATATAGTAAAGATTCGAAACGTGAAGCAGTCGTTGTGCCTGTTTCTGGATAGCGACCACGACTCTCGGATGACAGTGGCCGAGGGCGTTTACGGCGATGCCTGCGAGAAAATCCAGGTATTCCTTGCCGTCAAGAGACCACGCCCGCATTCCCCGGCCCTTTTCCAGAGCAACGGGAAACCGGGAATAGGTATGCATCAGCAACCGGTTGGTTTCGTCCATCAACTTCCGTGTTTCCATGCGGAAATCTTAAACGACCGATCACGGAAGAATCAATAAACGGCCTTCGGCGGAAGTCAGAATTGCCTATCGCCCATCCTTCATGCCGTGTTGCGGATTCTTTTGAGGCCGCCGGTCCCGTATGTTATGCCACGGTTAAGGTTAATTCGTGGCCGGCCGTCTTGAGACTTCGGCCGGACGGTATTTTCAAGGGGTGTTCCCGCCGGACCGGAGGACGTCGTCAAGATAAGCGAGAAACTGTTGTTGCGTCACCATGCCCATAAAGCACAGATTCACACCGTCCTTATTGCTGATGACCTCACCCTTGGCGTCGAGAAAGAGCAGCATACACTCCCCGCCGCTTTTAAACTCATCGGCAAGCTTCTGCTCGTCCGCGGTCAGCTCGCGTGTCAGATCGATCCTGATCGGGACGAAATGTTCAATTATTTTTTCGCAGACCTCGCCGCTTCCATACACCTGTTTTTCGAGCATGGCGCACCGGTGGCAGTCCTCGCCAAAGAAGAAATCGACGATCATCGGTTTGCCGGACTCTGCGGCCTCGGCCCGGCCGTCGGCAAGCCCGCGCCACTGAATCCCGGGACGAGGATCCGCACGTTGCTCCGTGCCGACGCAGGCGGTCAGGAGCACGGCGGTAAGCAAAAAGAAGGAGAAAATCCGGGTCACGATAAAAACCTCCCCTTAATTGTCTTTTTCGTATGTTATCCCTTTTGCGGCAAATATTCCAAGCAAAGCGCCCCGGCCCCGGTTTTTTGCCGCGTGAAGATGACCTTGCAGTTGCACAAATACGGGGCCGGCGGCCTCAAGAAAATCCGCCACGCGGCATAAAACAAGGTTCGGGGTTCCGGGTTCAAGGTTAAAACACTTGTGACAGGTGAATGGTGAATGGTGAATCGATACCGCCGCCTGCCAACCGCCAACTGCCAACTTTTCCCTTCTCGCGTCTTACGTCTGACTTCCGCCGAAGGCGGGTGCACCGGCCCCTCTCGCGACAAATCTTTTACAACAATAGGGATAATCAAGCCGAGGGACGAAAAGGAAACGCCCGACCTACCGACGGCGGGCGTATATGACGCGGTCGATACCGGCCAGATCGCGCCAGCACGTCGTTTCGAACCCCTCGGCCCGGAACATTCGGGAAACTTCCCGGGACTGTCCCCGCCCTATTTCGAAGAAAATCCGTGCTTTTGCGCTTAATCGTTGCGGAAGGCGGGGTATCAGGTCCCGGTACACGGAGAGACCGTCCGGCCCCGCGTAGAGGGCGGTCGGCGGCTCATAGTCCCTGACGTCGGGCGCAAGATCGGCCCGTTCACGCTCTGAGACATAAGGGGGATTTGCGACGACCAGGTCGAAGGCGAGACCGGCGGGCGCCGGGTCCAGGCCCGGCCCCCGGGCAAATTCGACGCGGTCCTGCAGGCCGCAGCGGCGCGCATTTTCCGAAGCAAGCTCAAGGGCCGGTCCGGAAATATCCGAGCCGAAGACCCGGGCGTCCGGAAAGGCCTTTGCCAGCGAAAGAGCGATACACCCGCTCCCGACACCCACGTCTGCGATAGAGCCCGGTTCGTAACGGCGCTTTCGGAGATGGGCGATTATTTCGGCAGTCATCCATTCGGTTTCGGGGCGCGGTATCAGGACCCGCCGATCGACACGGAGATCCAGGCCGAGAAACTCCGCCCTGCCAAGGATGTATGCCATGGGCTCATGCCCCGCCCGGCGCCGAACCCATTCCCGGAACCGGTCGATGCGGGCGGGATCCAATTCCGGGTTCTCGCGGAATAGCCGTTCCCGGCTGATCCCGGCGGCGGCAAGCAGGAGCGGGAGTGTTTCGCGTCCGCCGTCGTACCCGGCGTCCGCCAGTAATTCGGCGGCCTCCCGATAGAGGGCGAGGGCCTTCAAGAGGCTTCTTTAAGGCGTTCCGCGTTGAAGTGGGTTATGACCGGTTCCAGGACCTGGTCGAGTTCCCCTTCGATTACCTGATCCAGTTTGTAGACGGTGAGGCCGACTCTGTGGTCGGTTACCCGGTTCTGAGGAAAATTGTAGGTGCGAATGCGTTCGCTTCGGTCCCCGGAGCCCACCTGGGAGCGCCGATCCTCCGTTCGTTCCTCGGCCTGGCGTTCCAGTTCCATGTCGTAAAGCCGTGAACGAAGGACCCGCATGGCTTTTTCGCGGTTTTTTATCTGAGAACGTTCATCCTGACACGTAACGATGAGCCCGGTAGGCTCGTGGACGATCCGGACCGCCGAGTAGGTGGTATTGACGCTCTGCCCGCCGGCTCCCGAGGAACAGTAGGTGTCGATGCGGAGATCTTTTTCATCGATGCGGAGATCGACCTCTTCAGCTTCGGGGAGGACGGCGACGGTCGCCGCCGACGTATGAATCCTGCCGGAAGCCTCCGTGGTGGGTACCCGCTGGACCCGGTGCACGCCGCTTTCATATTTGAGTCGGCTGAAGACGCCGTTGCCGGTTATCGAGATGATGACCTCCTTGAGGCCCCCGATTCCCGTGGGATTGGAACTGATAAGCTCGGTCTTCCAACCTCGTCCCTCGGCGTACCGGGTGTACATACGAAAAAGGTCGGCGGCAAAGAGGGCGGCTTCGTCGCCTCCGGTGCCCGCTCGAATTTCGAGGATAACATCTCTCCGGTCCCGGGGGTCCTTCGGAAGGAGCAGTACGCGGAGTTCCCGCTCCAGGTCCGGCAGACGGGATTTCAGATCCTCCGCCTCCGACCTGGCCAATTCCCGCATATCTTCGTCGGTCTCCTCCCGAAGCAGTTCTTCCGCCTGACCGAGTTCATCGATGATTTTCCGGTATTCCGCGATGCGCTCGACGATGGGCCGGAGTTCCGCCTGCTCTTTGGAAAGGGACCGGTAACGGTTCTGATCCGAAAAGATCTCCGGCGAACTGAGTTCCCGGTTGATTGTGTCGGCCTTTTCCTCGACAGATGCGAGTTTATCAAGAAGTTTCATGGCTGTGCATTCATGCGGGGTCGGGGACTCAGGTACGGAAAAGAGGGGATACCGCGTTCGGCGGTATCCCCTCCCAAAACTGAACGAGCGCTACTTCGCGGTCTTGGCGTATTTCCTGCGGAACCGCTCGACGCGACCTTCGGCGTCCACGAGTTTCTGGGTACCCGTAAAAAACGGGTGACACTTGGAACACAAGTCGACCTTGATTTCCTTCATCGTGGACCGGGTCTGAAATGTTTCGCCGCAGGCACAGGATGCCGTGACGTCGTTATACTCTGGGTGAATGCCGCTCTTCATAACGGAGTTCCTCCTCGCCGCGTTGTGTTGTCTTCAAATCAGGCAATGTATACTCTAACAGAACCAGGTTGACTTGATCAATGCCGTATCGGAATCGAGCCGGCAGGGGGGGCTACGGGCTTTGTCGAGACCGTACCTCCGTGGAGTGGTCTGATATACTTGAAAAAATTGAAAATCCCGTACCCATGAGGAGGAGTTGATATGAAAACACAGGGAGTCAAACTGGGCATTCTCGTCTTTTTCTGTATGCTTTTTGTCGGCACGGTCGCCCGTGCGGGATGGGTTCTCACCGAGAGCGATGGGGGCACGACCACGATCGCGGACGGAAAAATGAAGAGTTTTTCCGAAGGCGGCGGCGTGATCATGGATGGTCCGAAGAACCGGATTGTTTTCATCGATCAGGCATCCCGGAGGTATGGCGAAGGGACCCCCGAGGAGTATTGTTCGGCGATTACGTCGGTGTTCGAGGCCGCCATGCAGAGGATGCCGCCTGAAATGCGCCAGATGATGCAAAGCCAAGGGGGTGCTTCCGGTAAGGTGACGGTCAGGAAAAAGGGTGCGGGGGGGACCGTTGCGGGATTTAAAACCGAACGTTACGAAGTGTCTGTCGGCGGGAAGAAATATGAGGAAATCTGGCTCTCCCGCGACAAGAGAATCATGAAGGACTATAAGAAACTCATCCCCGTTTTTAAGAAATTCAGCGCTTGTTCGGCCAAAATTGGCTTTGGTTCGGCGCATCGTCCCGAGGGGTCTCCGGAATATCTGAAGATACTCGACCGGGGGATTATAGTGAAAAGCGTCAGTTATCAGGGGGGGCAGGAGGAACCCGATTATCAGGGGGGGCAGGAGAAACCCGATACGGATGTCATGCGCCTGGAGGAAAAGACGGTGCCCGCATCCGCGTTTCAGCTGCCCCCGGGGTACCGGAAAGTGTCGTTTTCGGAATTTTTCGGTGGCGGAATGCAGTAGGCAGCGGCGAAGAACACAGACCGGTCGCCTGGCGCAGGACACGCTGAAATAAAGGGGCGCCGGATCGGGTGCAAGGCGCTCAAGAAAATCCGCCGCACGGCATGAAGGGTTCAGGCGATAGGCGAGGGGCGATGGGCGTGGGGGGGATGAAGAATTACGGTTCTTGGTTCCGGGTTCGAGGTTCGAGGTTCGAACCGCAACCAACCGCCTGCCGCGGCGTAGCCTTCGGCGAAGACGGGTGCGTATTTTCTTGATCCCCCGGCCCCCGGTTCATCAAACTCTTATGCAACATCAGGGATAACATGCGGGAACGGTTTTCTTCGCGCCGGATTCTCTCCTGGTGCCTCTATGATTTCGCCAATTCGAGCTATTCGGCGGTCATTGCGGCCGTTGTCTTCCCCGTCTACTACACGAAGGTGATCGTTGGTAACGAGGCCGGACTGGGAGACCTCTGGTGGGGCAGGGCGATATCGTTGAGTATGGCGATCGTTGCCCTGAGTTCCCCTTTTCTCGGCGGTGCGGCCGACCGGCGTGGCGGGCGAAAAGCTCTCCTCGTGAGTTATACGCTCTTTTCCGTGAGCGCCGTGGCGGGATTCTCGTTGCTCGGGCCCGGTATGGCGGCGGCCGGCTTTTTCCTCATCGTTGCGGCGAATGTAGGCATGGAAGGCGGCCTTGTTTTCTACAATGCCTACCTCACTGACGTTGCGTCTCCGGGACAGGTCGGGCGGGTCTCCGCCTGGGGGTTCGGATTGGGATATGCGGGGTCCGCGGTTTCGCTTCTTTTGGCCCTCCCGCTGGTTCGGAGCGGGCACTACGGTGCCGTATGGATCATGGTTGCCGCGTTCTTTTTGCTGTTTTCGTTTCCCTTGTTTTCCCTGGACCTGCGGGTCAAGCAGGAAAAGCGGCCGAAGAGCGAATCTTTCTTCGCCGGGGCGCGGGACGGTCTTCGGGAAACGGTCCGTGAATTCCGGGTCGTCTGGGCTTCCCGGGATGTGAGGCGTTTTCTCACCGCATTTTTTCTCTACCAGGACGGGGTTGGTACGGTTATTGTGTTTTCAAGTATTTTCGCGGCGACAACGCTGGGATTTGCCGCTTCGGAACTGGTGTTTCTTTATATGGCGGTACAGGTAACGGCTCTCGCGGGGTCGTTCGCCATGGCCCGTAAAATTGATTCCTGGGGACCGAAGCGGGTTATCCTGCTGTCGCTCGCACTCTGGGTTACGGTGACCGTCTCCGCGTACTTCGTGACAACGAAGCCGCTTTTCTGGCTGATTTCCGCTCTTGCCGGTCTTGGTCTCGGGACCATCCAGGCCGCCAGTCGTGCGTTATTTGCGAACCTGGTTCCACAAGGGCGTGAGGCGGGGTATTTCGGCATTTATGCGCTCGTCGGTAAGACATCGGCTATACTGGGCCCGCTGGTATTCGGTTCGGTTTCTTCCGCTTTTGGAAGCCAGCGGCCGGCGATTCTTGCGGTTACGACGTTCTTTCTGGTTGGCGGCGTCATCATGAGCGGCGTAGCCGATAAACGCTGATATCCGGTCCTCCGGAAGGGCGCAGGCGATAGCGTTAGGCCATGGGCGAGGGGGGAGAGGCCGGCGGCGGGTGACTGCCGGTTGGTTTTACAACGGCACGGTAAATTATTGCGTCCGTTCTACGACCGGAGAACTCAGGGTGTGGAGAAAGGCCTCCAATTGCGCGAGTTCGCGGTCGGCGAGGTCGGCGTGCTGAATATCCGTGCGGGAATCCTGATCCCCGTGACGGGCCGCTTGGGAGGCCGCCCGATAAAAGGCCAGAACACCGCCGAGGGTATCGAACCGGCCCGCATGCATATAGGGCGGATGGGCGGCTACGTTGCGAAGAGTCGGCGTCTTGAACGCACCGTGGTATTTCTCCACGTTCGTGTCTATATAGCGGAGTTCGGCGCAATCCCCGGGTTGTGCGTCGCTGTAGATGCTCATACAATTGAATTCATCGGCGAGGACCATGGCGATGCCGTTTTCTCTGCCCGGATCCGCCGGGCCCGTGTCCGGGACGGTGACGTGATGGAAGTCTCCGTTCGTAAAGAGCGGGCCGTTATGGCAATTCGTACACCCGGCCTTGCCGATAAACAGGCGCAACCCCATAACCTCCTCGGGGGTCAAGGTCTTCATCATCAGGGCTCGATCATCCCCCAGGACGCCGTTGACGTATTCGTCAAACCGCGCCGGTGCGGGCATGAGAATCCGTACGTACGCTTCGATGGCTTTCCCGAGATTGGCGTAGACGCGGTTTACGGCGGTACGGTCCCGGGGTGTCATGGAAATCCAGGCTTTGAGGGCCGCCGGATCGTCCACTGCCGGCCGCGCTTTTGGGGGCCATCGGGAGTCGTCGATATCCGGGAAGGGGCCGAATACGGCCTCGTATTCCTTCCGGTAGTGTTCCTTGATGACCTTATAACACAAGGTACGGCTGAAGCCGTGTTCCACCGGACTTTCCAGGGGCCCCAGGGCCTGGGACCATAAAGAGTCTTTCCGCCCGTCCCAGAAAAACCACGCTTGATACGCCATGCCGATAAGGGGCATGGTACGGCGACTGGTGGTCCCCATTCCGTGGGCCAGGGGAAGGTCGTCGGTAAACGAATAGTCGGCCCTATGGCACGTAGCGCAGGAAACCCGATTATTGCCGCTGAACCGGAAATCGGAGAAAAAGCGGCGACCGAGGGCTCGCGCCCCGGCGTCGCCCGCGTACCGGTTCGACGGGTTTAAGGGAATCGGACCCAGGGATTCAATCCACAGGGAGCGAAGGGTGGTTTTGTCACGTTCGCTCCATTGATGGAGATCGTCCATGGCGCCGGTGTTCGACGCAAGTCCGAGGCACACGACGAGGCCTAATAAAAATACGGATAACGTTTTCGAACCCATGGGGGCTGACCCTTAAGGGATGCGCAGGACGAAGCTTGCGCTGTCCCGGACATCACCGGCCTTGACGTGAAAGGTCACGATCCAAAGCCCCGGCATGTTGAACTTCATTCCTTCCACGCGATACGTACCCTTTTGCGAATCCCAACGTACCTCCGGCTGGGTGGGGAGGCCGTGGCCGTGTTCGGGCATATCGCCCACCACGGTTACGGCGGCATCCTCGACCGGCCGCCCGTCGGCGCCGTTAATCGTCAGGGTCCAGGTATGGATGCGGTTGGGAGGTATCGGCTCGGGATCCGTTTTGTAGGAAAGGTTAAAGCGGCCGTCCTCCGACGAGACGGTCGTGGCAGTGGGCTCCCCGGCAGGGGATTTCGCGGCCCCTTGCATATGGCTCCCTCCGTGGCCGCGGATTCCGGCCTCCACCCCGGGGAAC
>CAYYSS010000010.1:0-22883 GCA_964474325.1 uncultured Nitrospirota bacterium | reverse complement strand
CGCCGTGTTGCGGATTTTTTTGAGGCCGCCGGCCCCGTATTTTATGCAACTGTAAAGTTTACTTCTAACTTCTCCCCTCTCCCGTCTTCCTTGTTTCTTCTCCCGTCTCCCTTCCCACCGGCAACCAGCCACCAGCCGCCAGCAACTATCCTTCTCCCTTTTCCCTCGTCGCCCTGAGCTGACCGCATGCCGCTTCGATATCCCCGCCCCTGCTCTGGCGGACCGTTGCGGTCATCCCGGCGGACGCAAGGACCTCCTGAAACGCGAGAACCCGCTCCCAGGGAGGCGGGCGCAGTGTTTCGTCCGGAGCAGTGTTAATCGGTATCAAGTTCAGTTTGCACGGTATCCCCCGGAGGAGGCCGGGGAGCCGACGTGCGTCCTCGATCCGGTCGTTAATACCGCTGATCAGGACGTACTCGAACGTAATTCGCCGCCGGGGCGCAAGGGGAAAGTTCCGGCAGGCGGAAAGAAGGCTTTCGAGGGGATAGGTTCGATTGATCGGCATGAGCCGGTCGCGGACCCGGTCCGACGCGGCGTTCAGAGATACCGCCAGATTCACCGCGGGTGCCTCCCGTCCCAGCCGTTCTATTCCCGGGACGTATCCCGACGTGGATACGGTAACCCGGCGTTTTGACATACCGAGGCCGCGCGGGGAGGTGACCCTTTCCAGCGAAGGGATCACCGCGTCCAGGTTCCGCAGGGGCTCCCCCATGCCCATATAGACCACGTGGGTGATGCGGGCCGGCCGTATACGCCGTCCGACCTCGATGAGCTGATTGAGGATCTCCGGCGCCGAGAGATTTCGCCGAAGCCCTATTGCCGCCGTGTGGCAGAAACGGCATCCCATGGCACAGCCCGCCTGGCTCGAAATACAGAGCGTACGCCTCTTTTCGGCGGGAATGAACACGCTCTCGACGGTCTCGCCGTCGTCGGCGGCCCAGAGGAATTTCTCGGTTCCGTCCTGCGACCGTCGCCGCTCAAGCAGGTCGAGACTGCTGAGATACCAGTTCCGCCCGAGTGTCTCCCGCAGGTCTTTCGGGAGAACCGTTATCTCGGAAAGATGCGTCGCCCACTTCTCGTATATCCAGTACCGAAGCTGGTCCGCCCGGTAGTCGGGCAGGCCCAGTTCCCGGGTCAGCGCCACAAGCCCGGAAAAGGAAAGGGATTTAAGGTCCTGTCGCACGGATCATGTTACCACCTTTGAGGGGAGAGGGGAGAAGTTAGAGGGGAGAAGGGAGACGTAAGACGGGAGAAGTGAACGTCCGGGAAAAGATATCGGCCCGTGAGAAATCCGGGCTAGCTTTTATCATCTTTACCCTTACGGGCCTTCCTTTTGGAAAAATCTATCTCGACTACCCTCGATGCGTCAGGCCCGGATGCGTCAGGCGTCTCCGGCGCGTCCGCCTCCTCGGCCGGGGCCCGTTCCCCGGTCATCTCCCCCGTCTCTTCGGGCACGCCGGCGCCGGCGCTTTCGGGCGCGGCAATGAACTGCACGTTGTGGTCCGGGTTATAGATCGCGACGATCCGTTCCGCCGGGATGAGACAGTCCTCGGGAGTCTCGCCGAAGACCAGGCGCGCACTGAGGACGTCTCCGTGCCAGGCAACGTCCATAGAGGAGTTGAAGACCAGAATAATACCCCGTTCCTTTTCTTCCGGCAGGAACCCCCGTCTGCCTATGACCACATCCGGGGCATACCCGACCACGATAAATACCCGGCCGAGCAGTTCCAGGAGATCGTTAAAAACGTCCTTCTTCAGTTCGTTCCAAGTCATCGTTCACCTCCGTCCGGCGGAGTCCCGGGCAGTCATGCCTTCTGGTGGGCCCACCGGAGCACTTCCCGCTGGTAGGCGGCAACCACGGTACTCCGCGCAACCATGCCCAGGACCTTTCTTGGATTATCCGGGTCAACGACGGGCAGTTCCCCCAGGTCCATGCGCGCCAGCCGCTCGGCGGCCGTATTGAGACTGTCCTCCGGATGAAGTGTCACGGGGTCTTCCGTCGCCAGGGAACCGGCCCGTACGATCCGCTTGACGTCCTCTTCGAACAGGACGGTCTTGATGTCCTGATAGGAGACGATCCCCACCATTTCCATGTCGTTATTCACGACCGGAAGGTAGAACGAATCCGCCCTCGTCAGGGTGTCGATTACCACCGTGAGGGGGGCCTGCTCGTGGACCGAATAAAAGTCCGTATTCATCACCTCCCGGACCTTTATCGCTCCCATGATGGTGGACTCGCGCCCGCTGTGCAGATCGATTCCCTTACGGGTGAGATCCACCGTGTCGATCGAGTCGTGATCCAGGCGCCGGGCCACCGTGGTCCCGGCGACCGCCGCGAACATGATCGGGATAATGATCTGGTAGTTACCCGTAAGCTCGAAGAGAAGGAAGATCCCGGTCAGGGGGGCGTGCGTGGCGGCCGACAGAAAAGCACCGATCCCCACGGCCGCGTAGGCGCCGTAACCCGCCGTCCAGGCGGGGAAGAGCCCGTGGACGACCGAGCCGAACCCGCCGCCGGCCATTGCGCCGATAAGCAGCGCCGGGGCGAAGACCCCTCCCGCACCGCCGGAGCCCAGGGTCAGGGACGTCGCCAGGATTTTCAGAAATACCAGGGCTATCATGGTCCGGACGAGCATATGTCCTTCCAGGGCCTGCTCGATGACATGGTAACCGTTGCCCATGACCTGAGGGTAGACCACACCGATCAGGCCGACGAGTGCCGCGCCGACCACCGGTTTGAGATACGGACTCACGGTCCATGCGTCGAAGGCGTCCCTGATCCGGTAAAACACCTTTATATAGATTACCGCCAGCGCGCCCAGGAGAAGCCCCAGCAGGAGGTACAGGGGGATTTCCATGGGAGAAACCATGTCGTAAAACGGCACGGGGAACTCCGGGCTCTCGCCGTAATAACTCCGAGACACGACCGTCGAGATCCCCGACGCAACGACCACTGCGGCGAAGGAACGGAGTTCGTAGTTGCCGAGAAGTATAATCTCCATGGCAAACATCACACCGGCGATGGGAGCGTTGAAGGTGGCGGCAATCGCGCCCGCGGAACCCGCGGCCACGAATACCCTCATTTTGTCGCCGGAGACACGGAACAGCTGTCCCACCTGGGACCCTACGGTTCCGCCGATCTGGGCGATGGGACCCTCCACCCCCGCCGACCCCCCGGTACCGATGGTAAGAGCGGGACCCAGGGTCTTGAGTATCAGGTTGCGAAACCTGAGGCGGGCGCTCCCCAGGTTGACGCGTTCAAGAAACGCCGCGAACCTGTACCCGTAAACCTCTCCCGGGTAGAGGTTGGCAAGGGGGATCAGGCAGAGTGCACCGACGACGGGTAACAGGGGAAGAAGCAGGCGTCTCCAGCCGCCGTCTGCCACACCGAGCAGGTCGCCGCCCCGGACGAAAATCGTCTCGTGAACGGCGTCCATAGTCTCGCGGAAGAAAATATTCGCGACTCCGGCCAGGAGTCCTACGGCAATTGCAATGAGAAAGGTTGCGGTATTTTCACCGAAAGGAAACGTGATGATACGTTTCCACCCTTCTTTTATCCGTGTCACGTCGGTTTCGCTCGCTTGCGTATCGTAAGGTCGGCCGAGGGAAGGCGTTTTACCTCGGTGAAAAGCGGCTTCGAGGCCGGTTATAATGGTACGAATCCGGGAGCGAAAAGATCAAGCCTCGAACTTCCCGGTTTGACACCCTCCGGCCATTCCGATAATATGGGTCGATGAACACACGTGGCCGGAACACCATATGCCTGGCGGGTATTTTGGTGATGTCCCTGTTGTATCCGCCCGGGGCCGGTGCCTCCGAAATACCGCCGCCGGCACAGCCGGCCACCGGCCTGAACGTGTTCTCGGTCTTCTCCACGCAGACCCTGGAACAGGGGCGCTTTTCCATCGGGGGCGTGCTGGAAGTCGTGGCCGAGCCGGACATAACCCACGCCTCCCTCATCCTGGGTTACGGAATCACCGACGACCTGGAGGTATCCGGTGCGTTTCCCTACACCGCGTCGGACGACCACGAAGGGGTGAGCGACCTCGCGGTGTCCGCCAAATATCGGGTGTTTCACGAAGGCCGTTACGGTCCGGCCATGGCCGTAATACTCGGGGTGAACCTGCCCACCGGCGGAGGACGGGCGGTCGGGCGGTCGGATGCATTCGACGTCCAGGGTCTCGTCGTGGGGACGAAACGTCTCGGCCCGTTTACCGGTCACGTCAATCTGGGCTACACGGTGGTGGGAACCACGGGTTACGAAGACGAGGTAACCGCTTCCCTCGGCCTGGAATTCTCCGCCTCCCGCAGGTTGAATATCCTGGGCGAGTTCTACTCACGGACGTCCCGGGTTCCCGACACGAGCGATATACTCGAGTGGCGCATCGGATACAGACTCACCGCGCCGGGAAATATCATCAGCACCGTAGGGCTCGGTTTCACCATGGGGAGCCGCGCGCCGGATTACAGGGTATTCGTGGGCCTGTCGTGGCTTCTTCCGATTCGCAGTGTCTCGTCATCCGAATAAACCCCGCATATATCCGCGGAGGTGCGCATTGACCGGCCGTACACGACACGAAACAACGCACCCGGCCGAGGGAAAGGCAATGAAAGAAGAGCGCCATGCTTGACGTGGGTTTCCAGGAACTGATTATCATTTTCATCGTAGCCCTGATCGTCTTCGGGCCGAAGAAGCTTCCCGAAATCGGCCGCACCCTGGGCAAAGGGATCGCTGAACTCAGACGGGCCCTCGAGGGGGTAAAGGATACCATCCAGGCGGAGGAGACGGAACTCAGACGCGGCCTGGACGCAACAACGCCCTCCGGTGAAAAACCGATTGCGGGTCCGGGCGACACCGCGCCGCCGCCGGAAGGAGAACCAACCGTTTACGACGACGCGCAGGCCGACCGCGGCAAACCCGAAGGGAACGGGACGGAACACGAGGAGCATGGGGAAACATCCTCCGACAAAGACAGCCGTGACGGATGATATTTCCACTTCCGCCGAGGAGGTACTGCCGCTAACCTCCCACCTGGAGGAACTTCGAAGCCGGATTATCCGCGCCTTCGTCGCGGTGGCGGTGGCGTTTTCCGCGGCCTTCGCCGTTTCCGAACGTCTCTTTACCCTCCTGCGCCTTCCCCTGGATTCCCGTCTGCAGTTTCTCCCGAAACCACCGTACGTCAGGTTAATACCGAGCGGCAACACCATCGATCTGGTGTTCCTGGCACCCGCCGAAGCCTTCTGGATGTACATCAAGATATCGTTTATCGCCGGAATTATCCTGAGTATTCCGGTAATACTCTGGCAACTCTGGCGGTTTATCGAGCCGGGACTTCTGCCCCACGAGAAAAAATACGCGTTTCCTTTCGTCATCGCCGGAACGCTCCTGTTTTACATAGGGGGATCTTTCTGTTTCGTCATCGTTCTGCCCTTCGCGATGGATTTTCTCCTGAACTACTCCGAAGCCCTGACACCCATGCTGTCCATCGGCCGGTACGTGGATTTCTGTCTCAAGTTCATCCTTGCCTTCGGCATCGTTTTCGAACTGCCGGTGGTCCTTCTTTTTCTTACCCGCATGGGGATCGTAACGCCCGAAACCCTGGCCAAACAACGCAAGTACGCGGTCCTCATGGCCTTCGTCTTCGCAGCATTTCTGACACCAACGCCGGATGCCTTTAATCAGACCCTTATGGCCGTCCCGATCCTGATCCTCTACGAAGCCGGGGTTCAGATATCGAAGATTTTCGGAAGGAGAAAAACCCATGGCGATAATGGTAAAAGGAAAGAGTCTTGACGCGATAACCCGGGACGTGGCCGACGGATACGTTGCGATCAATCCGATATTCCTCAAATCCTTTGACGACGAAGCACTCAAACTTTTTTATCAGGCCATTCTGAAGATCCAGGGGAAAATCAGGTCCGAACCCTTCCCGTCGGGCAACCTCCCCGAGATTCGCGGGCGGAACCTCAGGCTCCAGCGTCTCCACAACGCCCAGATCGTCGTGAGGAATTTTGCCCGCGTCCGACGGATACACCTGCTCTGACAGGGAGGGCTCGGGGCGAGAGGCCGGGAAAAAATGTCGGCAGCCGGCGGTCGGCGGTTGGCAGTTGAAAATCGTCAATCGCCCTGGCCCCCTCGCCGTTAGCCGATCGCCTTTGCCCATTGCCTATCGACTATCGCCTTGCGCCTTCATGCGGTCGGCGGCCGGCAGGTCAGCCTGCCGGCTACGTGCTTTTCTCAAGCGCCGCGTGCACGGCCCGGGCGATCTCCCGGGTAATACCCGGAAGGGCCGTTAACTCCTCGATGCTCGCGCTTCGAATACCGGCAAGACTCCCAAACGCGCGCAGGAGTGCATTTCTGCGCCTCGGGCCGATTCCCCGTATCTCCGAAAGCGGAGACGCAACCGTGCGCCGCCGCTGGCGTTTCCGCTGAAGGGTAACCGCGAAACGGTGGGCCTCGTCTCGAACGGACATGAGCAGTTTCCCCCCGGGCCGGTCCTTGGGTAGCGGAATGGGGCGGGTACTGTCCGGGACGTAGAGCCGTTCGTCCCGGCTACCGCGTTCTTTCGCGAGGGCGGCCACCGCGGTCCCTGAGCCCTTGCCCAGCCACCGAAGGGCCCGGAGGGCCGCGGAGAGCTGCCCCCTGCCCCCGTCGACAAGGACGAGTCCCGGTGGTTCCTCCTTCCGATAACTTCGCGCCACGACCTCCTCCATCATCGCCACATCGTTCATACCGCTCACGGACCTGATCCGGAAACGACGATACGCGGCCGTGTCAAATGCGCCGTCGGACCAGGCGACTCTGCTCCCGACCGACTCGGAACCCGCGTGGGTGGAGATGTCGAAGCCGTGAATATCCTCGACGGCGGACTTCAGCCGGAGGAGTTTTCGTACTTCTTCAAGGGCCCCCTGGACCTCCGCCGATCCGGAAGCGCGGCGCACCAGGGCCTGGTAGGCGTTTTCTTCGGCCATGTTCCTCAACTCCCGCCGCACTCCCCGTACCGAAACACTTACCCTGACCCGGCGGCCGCGGCGGTCCGAAAGCCAGCGGGCAAGGAGATCCCGGTCGGCAAAGGCGTTGGGAGCCACAATTTCGTCCGGGGCCAAGACGTCCCGCGCATAGTACTGAACGAGCAGACTTTTTGCCAGCTCGTCCTGGTCGTCTTCAATGTTCCGGGCGCGGGTCCACTCTCTGCTTCCGATAACCCGGCCGGCCCGGACAAACAGAATACAGGCCCCGATCCTCCGTTCCGCAAGGGCCAGCCCGAACACGTCCGCATCGCCTACGCTGCCCGACACGGCCCGCTGGCCTTCCCAGACCCGCTCGATCGCCGCAATACGGTCGCGGAGTTCCGCGGCGCGCTCATAGTCCTCTTCCGCCGAAGCATTCCACATGCGCCGCCGGAGATCCTGAAGCAAGCGGGTATCCTTTCCTTCGAGAAACGCCCGCACGTCCTCAACTACCGCCCCGTATTGCCGTGCCGGCACATCGCCGGCGCAGGGCCCCAGACAGCGCCCCATCTGGCGTTGCAGACAGGGCCGCTCTATCTTTTCAACAGGGCGACGGCACAATCGTATAGGGAACGCCCGCCGGATTACTCTGAGGATCTCCCGCATCCCCTGAACCGGCACGTAGGGGCCGAAATAGAGGGCGCCGTCCCGGGCCTGCCGACGAACGACTTCAAGTCGAGGCCACGGTTCGTTGACGGTAAGGCGGAGATAGGGGTAGGCCTTGTCGTCCCGGAGGATAATGTTGTAACGGGGTTTGTTGCTCTTTATCAGGTTTGCTTCGAGGACGAAGGCTTCAAGTTCCGACCCGGTTACAATCCAGGTAACGTCCCGGGCTTCGGCAACCATGCGACTTTTCCGGGGGCCGAGCCCGGAGCCGGCGGGATTGAGATATGATCGGAGCCGGCTTCGAAGATCTTTCGCCTTTCCCACATAGAGGAGGACTTTGCCGGAACCCAGGATCCGGTATACACCGGGGGCCCGGGGGGCCCGGGACACGGCGTGAGCGAAGGTTTCGTCCACGGGAGTGCCCACGCGGCACCCCGCTCAGACAACCTTTCGGATTCGTTCCACGGCCTCCTCGAGGCGTTCTTCCGGAACCGTCAGGGCGAAACGGATATACCCCTCCCCCGACTCGCCGAACCCGTTTCCAGGCGTGCAGAGCACACCTGCTTCTTTAAGCAGACGTTCGCAGAACGAGGCCGAGTCCTGCCCCCGCGGGACGTGGACCCAGAGATAAAACGTCGATCGGGGAACCCGGAAGGCCAGACCGAGGGAACGAAGTCCTTCGGCCAGGACGTCCCGCCTCCGCCGATAGACGTCCCGGATGGGGGCGAGCACATCGTCGTCCAGTCCCAGGGCCGTGATCCCCGCTTCCTGAATCGCGTTAAACGCGCCGGAATCGAGATTGGACTTGATCTTACCAAGCCCCTGCACCGCCTCCCCGTGGCCCACGGCGAATCCGAGGCGCCAACCGGTCATATTAAAGGTCTTCGAGAGTGAGTGTATCTCCATCCCGACTTCCCGGGCACCGGGTGTTTCCAGAAAACTGGGCGGACGGTAGCCATCGAAAAACAGTTCCGTATAGGCCGCATCGTGACAGACCAGTATCCCGTGACGACGGGCAAACGCCACGACTTCGGCGTAAAACTCCTCGGTGGCCTCCGCCGCCGTGGGGTTGTTGGGGTAATTGATGAACAGCAGTTTCGCCCGCCGTAGAACGTCGGCGGGTACGGCGGCCAGATCGGGAAGGTAGCCCCGCTCTTCCCGAAGGGGCAGGGCGTAGGGCTCACCGCCCGCAAGTATGGCACTTACCGGATAGACCGGATAACCCGGCTCGGTGTAGAGTACGACGTCACCCGCATCGACGAACGCCATGGGCAAATGCCCCACGCCTTCCTTCGAGCCGATAAGGGCTACAACCTCCCGTGCCGGATCCAGTTGAACGTTGAAACGGCGGTCGTACCAGTCTGCAACGGCCGCGCGGAAGGTCGGGAGTCCGGCGTAGGACGGATAGCGGTGGTTTTTCGGGTCGTCCGCCGCCGATTTCAGTCGTTCGATAATCGGGGCGGGCGTGGGCAGGTCCGGGTCTCCGATGCTGATATCGATCAGGTCGACACCCCGGGCGAGGGCCTCATCCTTCATGGCGTCGATTGACGCAAAGAGATAGGGGGGTAGTCGTCGACACCGCTCCGCCAGGGGAAAACTCAAGGGTTTACTCACAAAATTCCTCCTCAACGATTCCGGTCGAACCGGATTTTAGTGCGGGAAAACGTTTGCATTATACCTTATCGGTTCCATTTGTTTTATTGGTTGTATTCGTTCTTGGTTGTATTCGTTCGATTTGCCGGAGGCACCATAACCAATCAAACCACCTCAACCGATCATCACACCGTATTAAGGAGTTTCTCGGACGCCGCGGCCCCGGTTTTATCCCACGGAAAGGTTATACCAAACCTGCCCGGGCTCCTGCACGATCCCCCCGGAGGCCGTGCGGGGATTGTCAATTCGCTTCGCAATTATTCATAATAGTAGTCTGGGCCAGACACTACACCGTGCTACGCGGCGCCTGTGGCGTGCGGACCGGACGCAAACTTTCCTTTGAGACGATGGATGTTCCCGAAGGCTGCTGAAAAATGGAAACCGAACGTACACAACCCCTGCACCTTACGGATCTCTTCCCCTTTGTCTGCCACGGGGAACGGCCCTGCTTCAACCGCTGTTGCCACGACGTCAATATCTATCTGACGCCTTACGATATCCTGCGTCTTCGACGCAGCCTGGACATTTCCACCGGAGCGTTTCTTGCCGAATACACCCTGCCGCTGTTTCTGCCCGCAGTGGGCCATCCCGTGGCGGTTCTCAAACTTCAGGGGCAAGAGCGCCGGTGCCCGTTTGCCGGTGAGGGGGGATGCCGGGTCTACGAAGATCGCCCCTGGTCGTGCCGATCGTTCCCCCAGGAACCCATTGAGGAAACACCGCCCCGTTTTACCATTGTTCGGCGGGATTTCTGCAAAGGCTTCGAAGAACCGTTCAAGGAGCCCCTCCGCACGGTGGCCGACTGGCGCGCCGACGAAGGGGTCGGACCCTACGAACGCTACCAGGCCCTGTGGGCGCGGGTAACGCACCACCCCCGTTTCGCTGAACGCGATCTCCTGCGGGGACAGGCCCGGGACGTGTTCTTCCTTGGCAGTTTTAATCTGGACGAATTCCGTTCAATCATCACGACGCCCGGCTTTCGAGCCAGCTTCATCATTGCGGCCCACCGTCTCGACGCCGCGCAGGACGATGACGGTGCCCTGCTGGAACTGGCGACGGACTGGATGCTGACCGTTTTGTTTAACGAGCCGGCGCTGGCGCGGAAACCATAGCGTACGCGGCGCCTGTATGCCCCGTCCGCGTACGACACCTCGGGAGGAGATTATGACCCACTCATTACACGACAACGACACGGCCCGCGCGGGATCAGGGCATATATGCCCCCACTGCGGTGCGACCATGAACAAGTGGCAAGTCCCGCCGTTTCATTTTTCCGACGGCCTCGGTTGGGGAAGCGATCACCTCTTTATCTGCTTTAACGACGAGTGCGGGTTCTATAAGAAGAGCTGGAACCACATGGACACACATTTCGGGCAATCCATGGGCTATCGCCATATGCTGAACCCGGCCTCCGGTGAACCCGGCGCCATTCCCGTGGGCAACCAGGACGCCATGAAAGGAAATATCCTCGACGAACTCGCCGAGGCCCGGGAGGCCGAAGAGCTGGAGGAACGGCGAAAGGCCATGGGAATCTTGACGGAGAGTTTTCAGCAGGGGACGAGTCGCCCGATTCTCGATATCCTGCTCGACCCCCATCAGTACGGCAGTGTGCGCCTCAAGGCGGCACAGCTTCTCGGGGATCTGGGCGACATTGCAACGATCGACGCCCTGACAGCGACGACATTCGACATGGAACCCATCGCCAAGGCGGTACAACAGGCTGTTCAGAAGATTCACAAAGTGAACTTCACGAAAGAATGTCCCTACTGTGCCGAGGTTATCAAGGCCAGGGCACGGGTCTGCAAACACTGCGGCAAGGATCTGGACTGACCCCTGGCCCCTGGCCTTGGTCGGAAGTAAGAGGCCGGAAAAAGATGTTGGCGGTTGGCGGTCGGCAGTTAAAAATCGTCACTCGCCCTGGCCCCCTCGCCTCCGTCGGAAGTCAGAGGTAACCTTAACGTTGCAAAAGATTCTTGGAGAAGGGGGCGGTGGAATCAAGAAAATCCGCCACACGGCGTGAAGGGCCCGGGCCGGGGGCTATAGGCGATGGGCTATGGGCGATAGGCGATAGGGAACTGCCAACCGCCGACTGCCTGCCTCGGCGTAGCCTTCGGCGAAGACGGGCAAACGTCTTTTCCAGGCCGTTCACTTCTCCCGTCTCACGTCTTCCCTCGCATCTCGGCGCGCCGTTTACGTTCGCGTTCCAGTTCCGCCGCCGCACGTGCCTCTCGCTCCTTCAGTTCCTTCTTGCGGGCTTCGGCCTGCCGTTTCCGGCGAGCCGCGGCCCTGGCCTGGGCTTCTTCGCTCACCTGAAAATCGCCTTCACCGAACATAACCCAGCGCAACCAGCGGAGTGAGAAGCGGAGCAGTTCCATGTCGTCGCCGAGGATACGATCCCGTGTCGCATCGTCAATGCGGTAGGTCTTCAGGAAATCGCTTTCGACGACGAATTTTCGAAACATATCCAGATTGGAACTTACCATAAAGAAGAGATCGAGCGAGCGTTTGCCGAATTCCACCATGCCGAGGGACTTGGCCTTCAGCACCACTTCCATCCAATCCTGGTTGATTTCGTCGTAACGATCCGAACCCTGATCCTCCCGCCACTCGCCGATGGTCCAGACCCGGTCCTCTTCGTGCCCCTTGCAGTGATCTTCTTTTATGAGAATGAAGAAGTCCTCTCCCACGGGTTTTTCGTAATGCTTCATAATGGCCATGCCGACGGGATAATAACGGCATGTCGCGGGACGGTCCGTGTACACTGTACACCCTTCCGGCGTGACAAAAGGGCACGTCCGTTCCTCGTCGTCGCGGAGTTTTATTGACGGAATCGGGAGAGGAGTTCCGTCAATCGAACGGGGTTCCGTGTATTCTCTGAGGAACTCATCGTAGCTCACACCGAGGCGTTTTACCAAGCGATAGATATCGTAGGGTGTCAGATTGATTCTGATACTCCTGCAACAGGCCGTAAAGCAGGAGACACCCGGATGACAGCGGAACGTAATTTTGTCATTACGTCCGAATTTGCGGGGGACCACCACACTCTCCGGCGCTCCCATTTTTTTAACGTCCATTTTAATACTCCCTCAGCCGATGTAATCCGACAAAAAACGTCGAACTACTAATTTAGCATATTGGGAACAAGTAGCGGCGAGGCCCCCGGGACCCTGCCTCGGGTCCCGGAGGGAAAAAGGGAGTAATTCCTATTGTTTCGACCACCAAAACTCGGACGCCGAGCTCCGCAACGGCAGAAGAACGTCTGCCGCGATTCCAACGCCGGTCATTCGGCGATGAATCCACAGCGACTTCCACCCGACGCCCCGAAGAAACGGCACGCCAAACAAAGATACAACCCGCGGCCTGGCAACGTTGCGGTGTTTTTCGGAGAAAAAGCCCTCATCGGGATTCCGGCATGATCCACGGAATACCACAACGCATCTCCGGCCTCAAAGAAATACCCGCCGGCAGGTACTGTACGGCCCGGTCTCCCGACCGTACCCGGCAACAACTACCGCTTCTTGGTCTTTTTCTTGGCCGCAGTCTTCTTCTTAGCTACGGTTTTCTTCTTGGCCGCGGTCTTTTTCTTAGCTACGGTCTTTTTCTTGGCCGCGGTCTTTTTCTTAGCTACGGTCTTTTTCTTGGCCGCGGTCTTCTTCTTGGCTACGGTCTTCTTCTTGGCTACGGTTTTTTTCTTGGCCGCGGTCTTCTTCTTGGCTACGGTCTTCTTCTTGGCTACGGTTTTTTTCTTGGCCGCGGTCTTTTTCTTGGCTACGGTCTTTTTCTTGGCCGCAGTCTTCTTCTTGGCTACGGTCTTCTTCTTAGCCGCGGTCTTCTTCTTGGCTGCGGTCTTCTTGGCTGTCGTTTTCCTCTTTGCTGCGGTCTTCTTGATGGCCACTGTCTTTCTGTCTCCCCTCTTCGCTCCCACGCGTTTGCGCGTGGTCCTTTTCCGTCCGGCCCCCCTCGCTCGCTTCGAAGGCGCCGCGCTTTCTTCTACCTTTATTTCACAGCAGTAGATGGGCTCCAGCGTCCATTCGCCGACGGAGTTCACTAAGACCTCGGTACCGCACACACTACATTCATACCGCACCTGTTTGCTTGCCTTCGGCATGTGCCCTCCCTTTGCCCCATTCGCACGACGTTATAAATGCTTCTTAAGAATGGTATACAGTTTGTAACGCCATTGCAACAAAAAATTACCAGCGCGGGATACCGCAAAGAAACTCATTCCGGTCGACGGCATTACGATATACGCCGTTCGTACCGATTGTTCGACACTACATCGCACCACCGTCTTCGGCGTATGCCTATGACCGTACGATGTCGAATAACTCTTCCATGCGTTCTTCGAACATACGGCCTCTCTGCTCATGATCTTCGCGCTCGCGAAAAAGTTCATCGGCTATATTCACAGCGACCATCACGGCGGTCTCCAGTTGAGGCGCCGTGGGGTTGCGACTGCGCGCGACTTTCATCTTGTCATCGACGTAGTCTGCAAGTCCGCGGATATAGTCTTCATCCGCCTCGCCACGAATAGTGTAGGGGTTCCCAAGGATATGGACTTCGACGCCGTCGCCTGCCATGGTGTTATTCGAACTGGATACGTTCGAGTTCGCTGAGAAGTCCTTCGATCTGCTCCCGCACTTCGCCCCGCTCCTTTACGAGCGTGTCCCGCTCTCCCCGCACTTGATCGACTCGGGCGTTCTGCGTTTCGAGTTCCGCAATTCGCTCGTCCCGAAGTTTGAGTTCTTCTTCAAGAATGACGATTCGTTCTTCGAGCGCTTTCTTTTCGTCACGGAGCGTACGGGCGGCCTCAATGATTTGGGTGATTCGTTGTTCTAGTTTCTCGATCCCCTCCACGACAACTCCCTTATCTCCGGAAGGCTCGGAGCCGTTCGTATCCCGCTCTTGGCCGGCGTCTCCGATGAACGAGAAATTACCCTGGGTCATCAGCCCGTACAATATCAAAAAGAGCCGGGGGAGTCAATCCCCAGACGCGTCGGTACATGCGATAACTGGCTAATACTTTGCGTACATAACGCCGTGTCTCACGATACGGAATCTCTTCGGCAAAGGTATCGGCCGAGACCGTACCGAGTTCGTTCAACCAGCGGTCAACGGCCCGCTCTCCCGCGTTATACGCGGCGAGACTCTTCAGGAAATCACCGTCGTACCGCTGGAGCAATTGCCCGAGGTAGGCCACCCCGATGGAGATATTCACCCGGGGTTGTTTGAGCCCTTCGGGGGTGGGGCGCGACACACCCGCCTCACCATACATCCTCAAGGCCGTCTGTTCCATAAGTTGCATGAGTCCAACCGCACCGGCGGGCGATACCGCGTCGTACTGAAAACGACTTTCCTCCCGTATGACGGCCGCCACCAGATAAGGATCCACTCCTTTCCTTTGGGACGCCCGCTGAACGTCATTCCAGTAACCCCGGGGAAACGACAGGTCCAATACGTCGCCCCGCGTCTTCCACAGTCCTTCACCCACCCCAATGGCACGCCGGTAATCGCCCAGGTCGATACAGAGGCGGGCAAACGCGACACGGTCGTCCCTGGTTTCGACACGCCTGGAAAGTGCGGGCAGTTCCCGGCGAGCTTCCGGGTAAAAACCGAGCAACCGTAATTCCCGCACCCGTTCTATCCCCTCGATTCGGCTCAGCAGCTGGAACACATCCGGATGGGAAGACGGGGCGCCCCCCGGGCGTCCGGCCGGGAGCCCGTACGGGCGGGCGAGATGTTCTTCAGACAGAAAACCATAATAACCGCTGTCGCGCGCCTGGACGATCTCTTCGAAAATGTGCCGGGAGCGGGCTCTGTTGCCCACAAGATCCAGGAAGCGTGCCCGCCAATAACCGGGGCGATAGCGGTTCCCGTCGGAACTGACGTTCTCACGGAGAATCTTCTCGGCACGGGCTGGTTTTCCCGCGCGGTACCACGTCCAGGCAAGTTCCCAACGGGTAGCGGCACGCCGGGAGGGATAACGGCGTTTAATCCACTCGAATTGAGCTATCGCCCGGTCGTACTCCCCCATCCGCCGCAGGTCCCGGGCCAACTGTATACGCATGTTGTAGAGGCGTCCGTCGAGCGAAGGGAACCGTGCAAGCACGCGCTCGATTTCGCGGACCGTTTCTTCCATCGGCACCTGGCTCCGATACAACGCGCGAAGCCGCAGGAGGGCCGCTTCGGCTCCATCACTGCGGTCGAGTGCGTCCACCGCCTCCGGGTAGCGCCTGCCTCGAAACAGCGCCTGCCCGAGCAACTCCCAGAGTCTCGGATTGTCGGGCTCGCGCTTGAGGAGCTTACGGTATACCCGCTCGGCGTCGTCGATCATGCGGGCCTTGACCAGACCTTCCGCGCGGAGGAGAAGGAGATCCCGTCCGGCCGGCGGCCCCCCCATTGCATTGAGGCGTCTCTCGGCCTTCCCGGCAAGCGGGGACGCCGGATGATGTATATAGATTTCTTCCCAGTACGAACGGGCGCAGGCGGTATCGTTCAACCGCGCGCAGACCTCGGCCGCGAGGGATTCCGCCGGCACATCGTGGCGGGAGACAAGGGGCTTAAGGACACGAAGAGCCGCTCCGTAGTCGCCGCCGAGTACCCTGAGTTCCGCCTCCCGCATGGACGCATCCCGGGCGAGAGGAGAGTCCGGGTAGAGTGCGCGGAGACGCACAAGGCTCTTGATAGCTTCCCCGTCCCGGTGAAGGCTGAGAAGGAGTTCCGCGCGGTCCCACAGGACGTAGTCACCCACCGATGATAAAGAAGGCAACGCGCCGTCGATTGCGGAAAGGGCCGAAGCAAAGTTCCGGCTGTTTCGTAGAAGACGAGATTGAAGAAACGCCCCGCGCCCGTCCCAGGGCGGACCGAACGCCCTCAGACGCGTGGCGGCGGCCAAAGCCGCGTTGGTCCTGCCCGCGCTCATATGATCCACCGCCGCCGAGAGGAGCCGTCGGGCCTGAAGGGTCCGTTCGCCGGACGAGGACGCAGGCGACTCAGCGGGTGCGGCACGCCCCGACACCACTCCTAGGAACAGCAGGCCGAATACTACGGCAAGGGCACGGACACGCATGCCTGCTATTATTGTCGATCCGTCCGAGGAAGGCAACCTTCAGCGGTCCGGGCGGACGTATTGACAAACGGGCCGGCGTTTAAGGTAAAACGAGATGACGTTCCGATCCGCAACGGACCGCGGACCGCGCAGAGTTTTCGATTACCGAGCAACGCTGACGAGGAGGATACCGAACGATGACTGCGGAACACGGTGAACACCACGAATTTCAAACCGAGATCAAGCAATTGCTCGATCTCCTGGTCTACTCGCTGTATACGAAGAAGGAGATCTTCCTGCGGGAACTCATTTCCAACGCATCCGACGCCCTCGAAAAGATCCGTTACCTGCTCTTGACGGATCAGAGTCTTCCGGACCGGGACCTGCCCCTGGAGATCCGGATAGACCTGGACACCGAAAATAAGACGATCACCGTAACCGACACGGGGATCGGCATGTCACGGGACGACCTTATCACCAACCTGGGGACGATTGCCCGTTCCGGATCCCTTGATTTCGTCCGCCGCCTCGTAGGCGAAGACAAGGACCGGGCGACGAAAGAGGTGGACCTCATCGGGCAGTTCGGCGTGGGGTTTTACTCCGCCTTCATGGTCGCCTCCGAGATACGGGTACGGAGCCGGGCCCACATGCCCGACGCGGTCGGCGTCGAATGGGTCTCGGACGGGTCCGGCGGATACACGGTACGGGAGCTGGACAAATCCGAACGGGGTACAAGCATTGAACTCGCCCTCAAGGAGGATGCGGCGGATTTCCTCGACCCGAACCGTATCAGGGAAATCGTTAAAACATATTCCCACTTCGTGGGCTACCCGATCCTGGTAAACGGCGACCAGGTGAATGAGCTGGAAGCCCTTTGGATGCGCCCGCCGGGAGAACTTTCCGACGACGACTACGCGGCCTTCTACCGTTTTCTCACGGGGAGCACCGAGAGCCCCGCTGCCCATCTTCATATACAGAGCGACGCACCCCTGGCCGTACGAAGCGTCCTGTATTTCCCCGCGAGCAACCTGGAGCGTCTGGGGCTCGGGAAAATGGAACACGGCCTCCAACTGTATACGGCGAAAGTACTCATACAGCGGGAGTGCCGGGACCTCCTGCCGGACTATCTCCGTTTCGTCCGGGGCGTTGTGGATTCCGAGGATATCTCGCTGAATGTCTCCCGGGAAATGGTACAGGACAGCCGTGTGATCGGACGGATCAAGAAACTCCTGACGAAGAAGGTTCTGGCGCGTCTGGGGGAACTCCGGGACCACCGGCGTAAGGACTACGAGAAGATCTACGAAGAATTCGGACGCATTCTCCGGGAAGGGGTGGCAACGGAGTTCGACCAGCGGAAGACCCTGGCGGAACTTCTGCTTTTCATCTCGTCCGAAAGTCCCGACACACCCGTCACCCTCAAGGAATACAAAGAGCGCATGCGGGAAGGGCAGGAAGAGATTTATTACCTCAGCGGCCCGGACGTGGACGCATTGAAAAACAATCCCCATATGGAGATGTTTCGCAGTAAGGGCATTGAGGTCCTCTATCTAACGGATCCGGTGGACGATTTCGTCCTGGCCCATCTCCTGTCGTTCGAGGACAAACGACTCGTTTCCGCCGACACCGCCGATCCGGCAAAACTCGACGCGGTAACAGGTCCGGCGGACGGGGAAGACACGCCGGCAAAGGAAACCATGGCCGAGCAGTCGGCGTTCGATCACCTTATCGAACGGGTGAAGAAGATTCTCGGAGATAAGGTCCTCGACGTTCGGCCGTCAAAGCGCCTCACGGAGAGTCCGTGTATATTAGTGAGCCCGGAAGGGGGAGCGAGTGCGCAGGTACAAAAGGTGATGAGCATGCTGGACAAGGGCTTCGTTCCGGGAAAACGCATTCTCGAACTCAACGGCCGACACGTACTCATCAAGGCATTGGCGAAACGCAATCAGGAAGATCCATCCGACGCTCTCGTTGAAACCGCCGCTGAACAGCTTTACGACGGGGCCCTCCTGCAGGAAGGGATCATGCCGGATCCCGCCCGCCTGGTTCCCCGCATCCACAGAATCCTGGAAGAAGCCGCACGGTCGGGAGACTAGCCGGGATTGACCCTATTATTGCAAAAGAATTACCGCGAAAGGGCCGGTGCACCCGCCTTCGGCGGAAGTCGGAAGGGAGAAGTGAGAAGTGAACGGCCTGGAAGAGACGTTTGCCCGTCTTCGCCGAAGGCTACGCCGAGGCAGGCAGTCGGCGGTTGGCAGTTGAAAACCGTCAATCGTCAATTGTCAATCGCCCCAGCCCCTCGCCCATCGCCTCTCGCCTTTAGCCTTTCCTTACACCGTGTGGCGGATTTTCTTGAGGCCACCGCCCCCTTCTCCAAGAATCTTTTGCAACGTTAAGGTCAGGTTCCGGATGAGCAGCTATCCGGCGGCCCCCCCGGACCCGCCATCCGTACTGCCCCGGCCCCCGTTAACCCACCACTGCCCTTTATCGGAAAACCACCACAGCGATGAATCGGTCTCCAGAATGGCCCGGGCAAGTTCCCTGGCCGTTTCCGTGGTAAGCCGCTGGACGGCAAACGAGAGCCATTCCTCCGCGTAAGTGCTTCCCAGATCCTTATACTCCTTGAGGGCCAGTATCATCTCAAGTTGATCCGCATCCCGGGCCAACCGGGCTTCCAGAGAATCGTCGGCGTTAAACGCTTCTATGACCTCGCGGAGTTCCTGACCGAAGGGCACTCCCTCCGCCATGTCCTCCACAGCCCGATCTTCGTTCACGGTCACATATTTCTTGTTGACATAGTTGAGATCCCCCGTGCGCGCCTCGGGGAGATCGTGAAAAAGACAGAGACGGACCACGCGGTCGGCATCAACCGGCTCCGGCGCCATACGTGCCAGAGCAAAACCGATATAGGTGGTGCGGAAAACATGCTCCGCGACGGATTCCGTGCCCGTCCCTAAGAATTGAAAACCCGTCCGCGGGGTACGTTTGAGCATCCCCGCTTCGAAGAGAAACTTTGCAATCTCTTTCATCGCCCTCGGCTTTCTCGACGGCCGTTCAGGCCGAAATGCACGAGCCGGCGGGAAACGACCGCCGGCTCAATAAACAATGGCCTCGTGATGTACTCGGGGGATCAGCAGGTACTGCAACTGCCTCCGCAGGAGGACGCGTTCCCCGTCAACGGAACCTTCGGCTGAATCATAAATCCCGCACGGAAACCGTCGTCAACATAATCGACCTTCACGCCCCCCGTAGAATCGAGCAAGCTCGCCTCTATGAGAAACGTAAGATCCCCAAACTCATACACCTTGTCGTTTTCTTTTGACTCGTCCAGAGCCAATGCCAGCGAGGGCCCCGATCAACCACCCGCCGCAAGGTAAATGCGAAGTGCGGACGTGAGCTTCTGCTCCGCCATGTATTCCGTGAGCATTTTCCGGGCGCTCTCGGTCAAATCAAGCATCGTCGGTACCTGCCTTTCGTCCATGTATGTATGGGTCGCGGGCGCTGCGAGGAGCGTCACCGACCCTTTGCTTAAGATAATGGATTAGACTCCCTCTCGTCAATGCGTTGACGGCCGGCGTCCGCGACAGGGGGGCAATTTCTGCCCCATTTTCGGTAACTTCGTAACATAACCCGGCACCGCGCACTTAAGGAATCCGCGGCGGTGC
This sequence comes from uncultured Nitrospirota bacterium, assembly GCA_964474325.1. GTDB lineage: Bacteria > Nitrospirota > Thermodesulfovibrionia > SZUA-242 > CAYYSS01 > CAYYSS01. The sequence continues at coordinate 2,906 of CAYYSS010000010.1, read as the reverse complement.
CGATAACTTGAGGTAAGATCAGGCTTTTTCAGAGCGAGGGCTTTAGCGGAAGCTGGGCATGCAATTTGCATGTAAGTCCTATGGGAGGTAAGACGATGGATACGACGGTTCCCCATGAAGAGATTTTCATCGAAGGCCTCGGCAAACACCTCCGGATTCGGGTTCTCACACCCGAAGACATGGAGATTATCGAATCGATACCCGAGCGGGATCGTTCGAGCGAATTAATTCTCCAGGGGGTCTACGACTGCAAAGAACTGATGGAAAAACTCACGTCGGTGGTAGGGTCCGAACTGGTGAGCATGATGGTGGACGGCCGGACCCGCCCTTTGCTCGCCCGGCTCCGGAACATCAAAGCGGACCTGCTGAATGCGATCTATCAGGTAAACCGGCTTCGATCGGTTCGTTTCTGCGCGCAGGAACAGTTGCTGGTCGGTCGACGCAGCTGTGAGTTTCGCGTGGATTCCCTCGGGCGGCTCTTCGTATCGGATATCGATCTCGGCGAAACGTGCTGAGGGTATCCGGATAGCCCTCCCCCCCGCCGGCATTGGAGCGGGGCGGGGCCGTTGCGGCTAGCCCCGGTATCCCCCGAATATCTCCTCGTATCGCAGTTGAAAACGTACAAGTTCTTCAAAGAGGGACAGGCGAAGTGCCTGGGCCGCATCACACCGAATTGATTTGCGATCCGCATCGTCCAGCACAACCTCAACGATGGTGCCGTCGGCCCCGTAAACCGTCGCGCCCTTGAATTGATAGGGGACGAGTTTCTCGATCCCGCTGGAGTGGGACGGGTCCACGATAATCGGCAGAATCGTACGATCCTTAACCGCCGGGATAACGTCAAAATCGATATGGGAACGATTGTAGTCGCCGTGGGTCGTCGATTTCACTCCCCGTTCACAGAGCACGATCTTCTTGTTGCCCTGGTTGGCGATATACTCGGCCGCATCGAGCCACTCTTCAAGCGGCGCGGAAATACCCCGTTTGTACAGTACCGGCACGCGGATTTTTCCCACCTCCTCGAGAAGGTTGAAGTTCTGATAATTCCTCGTGCCGATCTGGAGCATATCGGCGTGATCCGCCAGGGGCCCCACCATATCGACACCCATCACTTCGGTAACATAGGGCATACCGGTTTTCTCCCGAACCCGGTCGAGATATTCAATGCCTTTGAGACCCAGACCCCGGAAATCCGTGGGTTGCGTCCGGGGTTTGAACGCCCCCCCTCTGATAATCATGCGGTCGGTGATGCCGAGGGTATCACCGATACGTTTCAGGGTATCGGCGATCTTCGTTATCTGTTCCTTGGACTCGACGGCACAGGGGCCCGCGATGAACACGTAACTGCCCTTGCCGATTTTTCTCACGTGCCCGTCAGGCCCTTTGATCTTCACGGTTCTCCGCGGCTTCTCGAAAACCGTACCGTCGGGACCCTTGGCAATGCGGTTGATGGTCTTATAGCGGCTCGAGACACGCCAGACCTTGATCACACCGGGGAAGGCCTTCAGGTGGTCTTCCGAAAGGCGTGACGTATCCCCCTCCACAGCGACCACATTATAGAGCCGACCCTTTATGATCTCCGGTCGGCACCCGGCTTTTTTCACAACGTCCACGACGGCCTTGATGTGCTGTTCGTTCTTACCCAACTCGACAATCATGCGGCTTCTCTCCCAACCTTGTTTCTTAAACCGGTCGCGACACATACCCGGCGTGTTCAAGGATACCACGACGGAACGTGGTCGCAGGTATCAACCCGGATTTCTCATGGTGGTTCGCAGCGAGGGGGCCGAACGGGTCCGGCAGGGTCCGTTATAATGAACCGTGGAAACGAAAGAGAAGCTCCCTGTAGACCTCTATCGCAACGGCGGACTTTCGCCGGGCCACGACGCCGTGGTCACCGAAACCCGTCTCACGATTCATATCGGGAGCCGGGAGATCGCTTCCCTCTTCTGTTCCCCGTCGGACCTGATCGAACTGGCCGTCGGCTACGCAGCAGCGGAAGATCTCCTGCCCGCGACGTGGTGCCTTGACGATATCGTGCGGACCGACGGGGACGACGGCGTGGATGTCGTTATTCCTGCGGAGGGGCCGCCCGCACCCGCCGGACGGGGTACCATGACGTCGGGCTGTGCCCGCGGTATTACCTATGCCGATTACAACGCGCCGCCCCGGGTGGGGAGCGGTGCTGCGTTTTCTCCGGAAGATCTCGTCACGGTGTATCGCCGGTTTCAGCAACATTCCAAGCTCTTTCGCGCAACGGGCGGCGTACACAGCGCCGCCCTCACGGACGGCACAAGCCTGTTAACTTTTTCGGAGGATATCGGCCGCCACAACGCCGTCGACAAGATCGTCGGCTCGGCCCTCCTCAACCGGGTCGAATTAAAGGGACGGGTGATTCTCGTCAGCGGCCGCCTGTCCTCGGAGATCGTGTTTAAAGGGCTCCGTGCGGGAGTTGCATGCATCTGCAGCCGTTCCGCGCCCACGTCCCTGGCGGTCCGCCTTGCCCGGGAAGGCAATGTCACCCTCGTGGGATTCCTCCGGGGGAACCGCTTTAACGTCTACAGTCACCGGGACCGGCTCGCAAGTGAGAAGCAAGACGTGAGAAGTGAGAAGTGAGGTAACGTCAGCGGGTTCCCGGTTACAATCGACACTTTACGATTGACCTCTCCTGCCTCACCTCTCACCGCCGACCGCCGGTTTTCTCTGAACCTCTCCCCTGCGCCTCCGGCGCGCTTGTCAGCGCCGATTGCCGATACCGTATTTGGCCAGACGGTGGCGGAAGGACCTGAAACTCAGGTTGAGGAGTTTTGCGGCCTCGGTCTTGACCCCATGGGCATTTCGGAGGGCCTTGAGAAGGTACCGCTTCTCCAGTTCCTCCAGGATGCCGTCGAGGTGTACGCCGCCCT
>CAYYSS010000009.1:0-23033 GCA_964474325.1 uncultured Nitrospirota bacterium | reverse complement strand
GGACCGCCGGACGCGGCCGAGGAGCAACAGGGAGAGGCGGAACAGGACGGTTCGGGACGGGGCGGCACGTCAGGGCCGAATGCCCCCCGAAGTCAGGACCGGCGGTCGCATGCCCGGGGAACAACACGGAAGACCGTACGCGTTGCCGGAGAGCGGGTCGACCAGGTCGTCAACCTTGTGGGCGAGATCGTGGCGCAACAGGCTCACTTTCGCGCCCTGCTCAAGGAAGCCGCCGGACTTGAACGGCGCCTGGCCGCGGCCGTTCCGGCGGGGGCGCCGGACGCAACGGCCGACGTCCCCGGGGCTTCACCTCCAGGGCCGGATGATCAGCGCGGGGCGGTGCGCCGGTTCCGGCGGGAACTTCGGGCATACGGCGACGCCATGGGGCGTCATCTGGCGGATCTTCAGGAACAGGTCCTCGGCATCCGTATGCTCCCCCTCAGCGCCGTCCTCGATTCATTCCCCCGGGCGGTCCGGGATATGGCGCGAAGCCTCGGCAAGGAGGTTGAGCTTCACGTACGCGGCGCCGACACGGAGCTCGACCGCCAAATCGTCGAGCAATTGGGGGAGCCCCTGCTCCACCTGGTAAGGAACGCCGTGGACCACGGCATCGAGTCGCCGGATCAACGGCAACGGGCGGGAAAACCCCCTGCGGGGAGCATCGCCATCGACGCCTATTACGAGGGCGGCGGCGCCGTGATCCAGGTGCGGGACGACGGCGGCGGCATCGATACCGACGCGATTCGGCAACGGGCACTCCGCCGTTCCCTGTTCGACGCCGCCACCCTCCGCCGGATGAGCGACGAGGAGCTTCGGGAACTCATCTTCCATCACGGGTTCAGCACCAGCCCGCTGGTGACGGATATCTCGGGCCGGGGGGTTGGGATGACGGCGGTCCGGTCCGCCGTGGTGGACGACCTGAAAGGCTCCCTCCGGGTGTACAGCCGCGCGGGCGAGGGGACCCGGATAGTCGTACGCCTCCCCCTGACCCTGGCCATCATGCGGCTGGTGACCTTTCGCACGGGCGGAACCGTATGGGCACTGCCCGCTGCGGCGGTGGAAGAGGTGATCAGGGTCGAGCGGGATGCGATCATCAACGTGGTGGACCGAAACGCCGTCCGGGTCCGGGACCGCCTGATCCCCGTGGTGGACTGCGGCCTCCTGCTCGGGGCGGCCCCCGACGAGGTTCCCGGCGGCGGAGAAAAATCGTCATCCGTCCTGGTGCTCATCATTCGCAGTGGCCCGGATAACCTGGGCCTTGTGGTGGACACGCTGGAGGACGAGGAGGACATGGTCATCAAACCCCTGCCCGCCCACCTGACGACGCCCTTTGTCTCGGGCCTGACGGTGCGGGGCCACGCGGAGGTGATCAACGTGCTCAGCGGCAGCGGTCTTGTACGGGAGGCGCGAAGCAGGAGCGGGGGCTGCGGGGCGCCCGCCCGGCAAAAGGAGCGGGAGACGGCGCCCCATATCCTGGTGGTGGACGATTCGTTGAACACCCGGGATATCGAAAAAGAGATTCTCGAATCCTACGGCTATCGGGTAACCGTAGCCGGTGACGGAGAAGAGGCCCTGGCGCTCTGCCGGCGGCGGACCTTTTCCGCGGTGCTGACCGATATCGAGATGCCCCGTATGGACGGTCTGGGCCTCACGGAAGCCCTGCGGGCCGACGAACGGTATCGCGATACCCCGATCATCATCGTCACGTCCCGGGACCGGGAGGAAGACCGGCGGCGCGGCATCCAGGTGGGCGCGGACGCGTATATCGTCAAGGGGGCCTTCGATCAATCCGTCCTCCTGGACACCATCAGGACTCTGGTGGGATAATGGAGGCGCCGATGACCGGAGGAACGATTCTCGTGGCCGATGACGACGCCCTGGTGCGGGACATCGTCACCGATATCCTGGAAACCCACGGATACACGGTCCTTCCCGCGTCCGACGGTCGGGAAGCCGCAACACTCTTTCACCGGACCGAAAACCTCGCCATGATTATCTCCGACATGAACATGCCCGGCATGAACGGCATGGACCTGATCCGCGAGGTCCGCCGCCGGGATGCCGCCGTGCCCATCGTCGTTCTAACCGGGGACAACGAGGTGGAACTCGTCGGGGAAGCGATCGCCGCCGGGGCCAACGACTATCTCCTGAAGGACGAAAACATCCCCGACACCATCATGATTTCCGTGCGGAAAGTTTTCGAAAAGAAACAAATCGAAGACGAAAACCGGGAGTTGTTGGCGCGTCTTCAGGGCACCCTGGCCCGCATGACCGCCATCATCGAGACCATGGCCGACGGCCTGCTCGTTACGGACGCCCGGGAACGGGTCGCGGCGACGAACCCGGCCGTGGCGGCGTTATTGGGACTTCCCCGGTCCGCCCTCGACGGCCGTGAACTGGACAGCCTGCCGCCGGCCCTCGGCGCCCTGGTCCGGGAAAGCCGCACCGCGCCCCGCGGGGTGGCGGCGGCCGAGATCCCCCTGGCCCACAACCGGGTGGGCAAGGCCGTGGCCACGGCCATCCGGCAATGGCGCGAGGGCACCATGATCGACGGGGGATCCGTGGTGGTTATCCGGGACGTAACGGCCGAGAAAGAGATCGACCGTATGAAGTCCGATTTCATCTCCACGATCTCCCACGAACTCCGCACACCGCTCACCTCCGTCATGGGGTTTGCGCGGATCATCCAGCGCAAGTTCAACGACGTCATCGCCCCCCGGACGCCCCGGAACGAACCGAAGGTGCAGCGGGCGCTTTCCACCGTAACCGCCAACCTGGGGATTATCCTCTCCGAGGGCGAACGGTTGATGAAGCTTATTAACGATATTCTCGACCTGGCGAAGATCGAGGCCGGAAAAATCGAGTGGAAAGACGAGCCGGTTTCGATCCCCGACCTGGTACAGCGGGCACTGAACGCGACCCACGGCCTGTTCGCGGAAAAGCAAACTATCGAAGTACGGTCGGAACTTGAACATGGGCTCCCCATGGCCCGGGGCGACGGCGACCGTCTTCTTCAGGTTTTGATCAATCTCCTCTCGAACGCGGTAAAATTCACCGAGCGGGGATCGGTAACGGTAGCGGTGCGACTCTCCGGGCATAACGAAATCGAGGTGAGCGTGGCGGACACCGGGGCGGGTATTTCGCCGGCCGACCGCCCCCGGATCTTCGAGAAGTTCAAGCAGGTGGGGGATGTGACGACCGCAAAGAGCAAGGGGACCGGCCTCGGTCTTCCCATCTGCCGTGAGATCGTCGAACATCACGGCGGCCGGATCTGGGTCGAAGGGGATCTGGGGACGGGCAGCACCTTCTTCTTCACCCTGCCCGTCGACGACCGGGACCGTGGGCGGGACGGCGGTGATGCCCCGGACGCGGCAGCCGACCGATGACCGGCTCTTCCGATAGGAATGCCCCGGCGGTGTCCCGCGACGTACCGGGCGGCGACAAACCGCGGCTCGCTATATACTGGGCCGCCTCCTGCGGGGGGTGCGAGATCGCGGTGCTGAATATCCACGAAAAGATCCTCGCCGTGGACGAAGCCTTCAGCCTCTGTTTCTGCCCCTGTCTCATGGATGCGAAGCGGGCCGACGTGGAGGCCATGGCCGACGGGGGGATCGCGCTTACGCTCATGAACGGCGCCATCCGCACCGAGGAGAATGCGGAGATGGCGGTGTTGCTCCGCAGAAAATCGCAAATCCTCGTGGCCTTCGGTTCCTGTGCCCACGAGGGGTGCATCCCCGCCCTTGCAAATCTCGCGGACGGGAATACGTTTTTCGAGCGGATCTTCCAGGGCCACGGGGAACCGGCCGACGATGCGGCCGGCGCGTTGCCCGGCGCATACGGGCCGGGCAACGACGGGACGGTTTCCTGCCCGGAGGGGACCCTGCACCTTCCGCCTCTCCGCCCGCGTGTCAGCCCCCTCTCGGCGATCGTCCCGGTGGACTATATCGTACCCGGGTGCCCGCCGGAACCCCATCAGATCTGGTCGGTACTCGATGCGGTGATCAGCGGGGCCGAGCTACCCCCCCGGGGGAGTGTCCTCGGGGCGGGCGATTCCGCCGTGTGCCGCGAGTGCCCGCGCACGCGGAGCGACCGGAAACTTTCCCGGCTCTACCGGACCTATGAAATAGAAACGGATCCCGAGCTGTGCCTTCTCGATCAGGGCGTGGTGTGTATGGGAATCGCCACCCGGTCGGGGTGCGGCGCACTGTGCCCCGGGGCCAATATGCCGTGCACGGGGTGCTACGGGCCGCCGCCCGGGGTGCGGGACCAGGGAGCTGCCATGGCGGGAGCCCTGGGGTCGTTGCTGGACACCGGGGAGCCGGCGGACAAGAACGATGAGGAACGGGCGGCACGGGTGCGCGAGATTCTTCGGGCCGTGCCGGACGCCGCCGGAACCTTTTACAAATACAGCCTCGCGGGCTCGCTCCTCGGGGGACGCCGGGGATGAAACGCATCACCATTGATCCCATCACCCGTCTCGAAGGGCATGGGAAGATCGAGATCTTCCTCGACGGCGATGGCAATGTGGCCAACGCCTATTTCCAGGTTCCCGAACTTCGGGGATTCGAATCCTTCTGCGTGGGACGCGCCGTCGAGGATATGCCGGTGATCACCAACCGGATCTGCGGCGTCTGCCCCGAGGCCCATCACCTGGCCTCCACGAAGGCGCTGGACGACCTCTTCGGGGTGGAACCGCCGCCGGCCGCACGCAAACTCCGGGAACTGCTCTACATGGCGTTTTTCGTCACGGACCACACCACCCATTTCTACGCCCTCGGGGGGCCTGATTTCCTGGTGAGCCCGTCGGCGCCGCCCGCCGAGCGAAACATCCTCGGACTGCTCCGCCGGGTGGGCCTTGATGCCGGGAAGGCGGTGATCGCCTGCCGGGCCCGGAACCACCAGGTCATCCAGACTCTCGGCGGCCGGGGCATTCACCCCGTCGCAGGGGTTCCCGGGGGCTGGAGCCGTCCGCTGCGGGAAGAGGAGCGCAAGGGTATCGAGACCGTGGCGCAGGAAAACATCACGTTCGCCATGGAGACCCTTTCCCTCTTTGATACCCACGTCTTCCGCAACCCCGCGTTCACGGAGGCCCTCCAGTCGGATATCTACCTCCACCGGACCTATTCCATGGGCACGGTGGACGACCGGCTCCGGAGCAATTTCTACGACGGTATGATCCGGGTCGTGGATCCCGACGGCGCCGAGTTTCTTCGTTACCACCCCCGGGACTACACCCGGCATCTGGCGGAACGTACCGAGCCCTGGACCTACATGAAATTCCCTTACCTCCGCCGGGTGGGCTGGAAGGGATTTTTTGACGGTGCGGACAGCGGCGTCTACACCGCTACACCCCTCAGCCGTCTGAACGTCTCCGACGGCCTTGCCACCCCGCGGGCGCAGGAAGAATACGAACGGCTGTACACGAGTTTCGGCGCCCGGCGGCTCGGCGCCCGTTTCACCCCTGTTCATCATCGCATGGCCACGCACTGGGCGCGTCTCGTGGAACTCCTGTATGCGGCCGAACGGATGTACGAACTGGCCACCGACCCGGAGATCACCTCGCCCCGTGTGCGGACGATTCCCGATGGACTCCCGGGCGGGGCCGACGGGGGGCACACGGGGATCGGTTCCGTGGAGGCGCCCCGGGGGACCCTTACCCATCACTACGAAACGGACGGGCGGGGTGTCGTCACCCGGGTCAACATGATCGTCGGCACAACGAACAACCACGCGGCGATAGCCATGTCGATCCGCCGCGCCGCCGAACGGCTCATCCGGGGCGGCCGGGTGGTGGACGAGGGGCTGCTGAACCGCATAGAAATGGCCTTCCGGCTCTACGACCCCTGTCTTTCGTGCGCCACCCATGCCCTGCCGGGGACCATGCCGCTCACGGTGGAGATCCGCGACGAACGCGGAACACTGCTGCGGCGTATCCGGCGGGAGGACCGACCGTGACCCGCCGGTACGACCACGGCCCGGCGGCCGGCCGCACCCATGGAAACGCGGGGGAGCCGGCCCGGGAACACCGCACCGGGCGCACGGTGGTCGTCGGACTCGGCAACCCTATCCTCCGCGACGACGGCGTGGGGTGCGCCGTCGTCCGGCTCGCGGCCCGGCGGCTCGCCCATCGACGGGACCTTGCCTTTGTCGAACTCAACCAGGGGGGCCTCCGGCTTGCAGAGACCATAAGCGGATACCGGAGGGCCGTGATCGTGGATGCCCTGGCGCACGTTTCGTCTTCCGCCACGGACCTGGAAACACCGCGGATCCCGCGCATCCGCGGAATCATCATCGGCGGGTCGGGCAAATCCGGCACGGTCCGTATTCGCAGGACATCCCTCCTGCCCGTGGGACTCCGGCACGTTGCATCGGCCCATGATACGGGACTCGCCACGGCCCTCAGCCTCGCCCGGGCGCTCTTGCTTCCCTTGCCGAACGAGATCGTCGTGGTGGCCGTGGTGGCCCACGACCTTGCCGCCTTCGGCACATGCTTCTCCCGCCCGGTCGCCCGGGCCGTTCCCGCGGCCGTCGATACCGTCTGCAGCGAAATCGGGCATAGCCGCGGCCATGTCGGGGGGGTTGTACATCCCGGCCCCGGAACGGATGCCCATGACGCGGACGCGGTTTCCCAGGGGGCTGAACAGGGGATATGAAAAAGCCCCTCCTCGTCCTGTGCGAATGCAGCGGCAATATTGCCGGGCGTCTTGATCTCGAGGCACTGACCGCGCGCCTGGGGGATATCCCGGGGCTCGAAGTGCAACGGTTGTCTCTCTGCTGCAGCGCCGACGGCGTTGCCGCCATCGCCGACCGCATCCGGACCGGCCGACCGGACAGGATCGTCGTCGGCGCCTGCTCCCCCCGGGATCACGAAGAGACCTTCCGGAACGCCCTTCGGGCGGAGGGGATGAATCCGTACCTCCTGCACGTCGCCAATCTCCGGGAAGGGGTCGCCTGGGTGACGGAAGACCCGGGCCGGGCCGTCGACAAGGCCGAAGCCCTTATCCGGGCCGGTATCGCCCGGGTCGCCCGCCAGAAGCCCCTTGAAGAAACCTCCCTGCCGGTGAATCCCGACGTACTGATCGTCGGGGCGGGTCCCGCCGGCCTCAGTGCCGCGGCTCAGCTTGCACGGGCGGCCCGCCGGGTAAGCGTGGTGGATGCGGCGCCCTTTGTCGGAGGGCTTCCCGTGCTCGTCGAGGAACTCTTTCCCGACGGCGCCTGCGGCGCCTGCGCCCTGGAACCTCTCCTTGACGAATGCCTTCACGGACATTCCGGCGATGCGGCCGCCGGGGCGATTGAAATCCTTCCCCTTGCCACGGTGGTCGGGGCCAGGGGCTTTTTCGGTAATTTCTTCATCGAGATCCGGCGCCTGCCGCGGGGGGTGCGCACCGACCTCTGTATCGGGTGCGGGGAGTGCGTCGAGGCCTGTCCCGTGCGGTTCGAACAGGGGACGCCTCCGCTGGCCGAGATGAAAAAAGCCATCGATTTCCCAATGGCGGGCGCCCTTCCGGCGGCCCCCGTGTTGAATGCGGACCACTGCCTCCGATACCGGGGGGAATCCTGCACGGCCTGCCGGGACAGCTGTCCCGTGGAAGGCGCGGTGGACCTCCCCGCGGGGGACGATACCGCCCAGGGTGAGATTATCGAGCGCCGGGCCGGGGCGATCCTTCTCGCCCAGGGAGCGGAACCCTTCGACTGCGGCCGCCTGCCGAACCTGGGCTACGGGACGGTGCCCGACGTCCTGACGTCGCTCGACTTCGAGCGCCTCCTGCTCTCCTCCGGACCCACCGGGGGTGTTCTCCGCACATCACGGGGCACCACCCCGTCCACCGTGGCGTTCGTGCACTGCGTCGGGAGTCTTGATCCGGAGTTTCACGCCGGATGTTCTGCCGTCTGTTGCGACTACGCCCTGGCCCGGAGCCGTCTCCTCGAAGAGCGGGACCCGACGGTCCGCACGGTTCACCTTTACCGGGAACTCTCTCCCCGCTCGACGGAGGCTATGGCCGGGCTCGCCCCCCTTCGGGCGGGGGACCTTGAGCCGGTCGACGGAGCCCGCCTGATCCGCTACACCCGTATCCGGGATCTCACCGTCGCGGCGGGCCGCGAGGGGCTGGAGATCGTAACACCCGACGCCGCGGGCACGACCCATCGGGTGCATGCGGATATGGTGGTTCTCTGCCCCGCCCTCACGGCAGGCGCCCGGGGAAAGGCCGTTGCGGACGTCTTCGATCTCCCGTTGAACAGTGACGGATTCCCCGTGCGTGAGAACACGCTTCTTTGCCGTGAGCGGACCACGGTCCGGGGGATCTACGTGGCCGGCGGTGCCGGCGGTCCCGTGCATATCGCGGAGGCCGTCGCAGGTGCACGGGCTGCGACCGGGGATATCCTCGCCGAACTGCGCGACGGCGCGGAAATCCCCCTTTCGCCCGTTACGACCGTCGTGGACGCGGAGCGTTGCTCCGGTTGCCTCGTCTGTGTGCCGGCCTGCCCTTACCGGGCCGTCGTGGTGGAGCCGGACGGGATCTGCCGGGTAAATCCCGTGCTCTGCCGGGGTTGCGGCGCCTGTGTTGCCGCCTGCCCCTCCGGGGCCATGGCCGCGCATCACTTTTCCGACGAGGCCATCCGGGCGGAAGTGGAGGAACTTATCCGGTGAACACGATTGCAGAACCCCGCATCGTGGCCTTCCTCTGTACCTGGTGCTCGTACGCCGGGGCGGACCGGGCAGGGGCGGACCAGTTGCCGATTCCACCGGGTGTGAGGATCGTGCGCGTACCCTGCACCGGGCGGGTGGATCCGGATTTTATCCTTTCCGCCTTCGCGGCAGGGGCGGACGCCGTTATGGTCCTCGCCTGCCACCCGGGCGACTGTCACTATAAAGAAGGCAATACGCGGGCGGCCGTGCGGCACGAGATACTGCTTCAGCTTCTCGACGAACTGGGTATCGACCGGCGGCGTTGCCGGTTCGCTTCCGTTTCAGCCGGGGAGGGACGGCGTTTTGCGGAGTTGGTGAACGAGACCGCGCAGACCGTGCTGACCCTGGGTCCCGCGGCGGCCGGCTGAACGAGCGGCGCCGGAGGAAGGGCGGCCGGTTTTTTCACCGCTTGGTTTCTTTATCCGGGACTTCCCGAGTCGGGTCTTCCGGACGAAGGGTCGATTCGACTTTGCCGTTTGCAGAGAAGTTTCAGCCGTGTTGTCGCATCGGCTCTTTGGTTGCGGCTCCAAGGCCGCCTTGGGCGGGGTCCGGCGCATATGATACGATATGGCCGACTCCACGGAAGGGGTGCAACGGACACACGAAAGGGGGAATCGCGTGGCAACACACACTCTGGATCTCCTCGGGCTCAAATGCCCTCAACCGACGCTTAAGATGACCGTCGCCATCAACAAGATGCAAAAGGGCGACATCCTGGAAGCGGTCGCGGACTGTCCGACGTTCACGGACGACCTCAAGAGCTGGTCCCAGCGCATGCGGAAAACCATCCTCTGGGTCCGCGACGAAGGCAACGGCAGGCACCGGTGTCAGGTGCAGATCTGATGCGGGCCGACTGCGGTCGTTAGCCGTTTCCCCCTTCTTCGGATGGGATCCATCTTCATCGTTGACGACGAACCCGGCATTCGCACCCTCGCCCGTATCACCTTGCGGGGGCTTGCGGACACGGACGTGATCTGTTGCGCCTCCGGGGAGGAACTGCTCGATCGTGCCACGGACAATCCGCCGGCCCTGGTGGTTATCGATGTCTCCATGCCGGGCATGGACGGTCCGAGCGCCGTGGAACGGCTCCGGACGGTTCCCGGGTGCGCCGGGGTACCGGTGATCTTTCTTACCGCCGCCGCCGAAGCGCTGGACCCCGAACGCCGCGCGGTCCTCGGGGTCGCCGACGTGGTCAAGAAACCCTTCGACCCCGATACCCTGCGTTCGACCGTTACCCTTCATCTCACGACGGGCGGCTCGGCCGGAACCGCACGGGACCACGACACCGGGGCGCCCCCGCCGGAAGAGCTTTCCGCCCTCCAGGACGAGTTCGCCCGAAGCCTGCCGGAACGGGTCGAGGAAATACGCCGGATCTGGGCCGCAAAGGATATCCCCGACTACCTGGACGCCCTCCGGAACCGGGCCCACGGGTTAAAGGGCGCGGCCCTTTCCTTCGGCTTTTCCGCGGTCGGGAAGACGGCCTCGGAACTCGAGGATATCTTCACCCGGGCAGGCCGGAAGACCGGTACTCTCGATCCGGCCGCCGTCGAACATATCGAGAAGGCCCTGCGGGACCTGGCGGCCCGCGCAGCCCGGCCTGAACCCGACACACCGATACGGACACTCACCCCGACCGGACGGGTCCCGGAAGAACCGCCCGCCGCACCGGACCGGGAACCCGTGGTACTCGTGCCCGGCGAAGGGGATCCGGATTTCGACGAAATCGCCCGGCAACTCCCGTGGTACGGCTACCGGGTAATACGGGAACGGTTATCGACCGGGAACGCGCCGGACCCGACCGGGGAGGAGTCCGGGCCTTCGGCCCTCGTGACGGACACCGCGACCCTTGGCAACGACCGTACCGGACGGCGGGACGAGACACCGCTTGCCCCCCTCGGGACCGGACGGCGGGTACCCGTTGTTGCAGTATCGGCCTCGGACGGCTTCGCCGACCGCCTCCGGGCGGTACGGGCCGGGGCGGCGGCGTTCTTTACCCGCCCGGTGGATATCGGGGCCCTGGTGGACGCCCTCGAGGGCCTGACAACGCCCCCTTCACGGGATCCCTTCCGGGTCCTCGTGGTGGACGACGACCGGGACCTGGCGCGTCTTACGGCGGGGATCCTGGCCGAGGCGGGCATGGAGACCAGCTGGATCACCGAACCCCTGCGGATCATGGAAACCCTAGCCTCGTTCCGGCCCGAGCTGCTCCTTTCGGACGTCTACATGCCCGACTGTACCGGGGTGGAACTTGCGAGGGTGATCCGCCAGAACCCCGCTTTCGTGGACCTGCCCATAGTCTTTCTTTCGTCGGAATCGGATATCGAGCGGCAACTGCGGGCCATGCAGACCGGGGCCGACGAATTTCTCGTGAAACCCATCGCCCCGGACCACCTGGTCCAGGCGGTCCGCACCCGGGCGGCCCGGTACCGGATCCTGCGGGGATTTCTGATCCGGGACGGGCTCACCGGGCTTCTGAACCACACCCGGACCAAGGAGGTCCTGGACGGGGAACTCTCCCGGGCCGCCCGGCAGAAGACCCCGGTGGCCTTCGCCATGATCGACGTGGACCATTTCAAATCCGTCAACGACACCTACGGCCACCAGACCGGCGACCGGGTGCTCAAGGGTCTTGCCCGTATTCTCCGCCAGCGCCTCCGCCGGTCGGATACCGTGGGCCGCTACGGGGGCGAGGAATTCGCCGTGATCATCCCCGGTGTGGACGCTCTTCGGGGCGCGGAGATCATCGACGGGATCCGGGCCGACATGGGGGACCTCCGGTTCCGCGCCGATACCGGGGAATTCAGCGTCACCTTCAGCGCCGGTGTGGCCCATTTCCCCGCGCAGCAGACACCGGCCGCACTCACCGAGGCTGCCGACCAGGCCCTCTACGAGGCCAAACGGGGCGGAAGAAACCAAGTCCGCACCGCCCCGATCACCCGATAAACCCGTAGGGTGCAAAGCCGTATCAGGGGTCAGAGGTCGGAAAGCCGGAAGGTTTGTGACTCACTCCGGCGAGTTGGGGTGGATTTCAACAAACAAGTAAAATCCCCCTCATTCCCCCTTTGCAAAAGGGAAGTATTTACGAAGCGACGGTTCGGTTTTCGGGGTTGGTCAGGGTCCGGGGTTTTCGAGCCGGGACACTACCCCTGCCCAGTCGTCGGCCCGGAAGATGGCGGAGGCGACGGCCAGCATGTCGGCGCCGGCGTCGTAGAGGGCCCGGGCGGTACTTCCGTCGATGCCGCCGATTGCGGCGATGGGGATCCTCACCGCGGCCCGGACTTCCCGTAAGGCCTCGATCCCCCGGGGCGGACCCGCATCCTTCGTGGATGTGGCGAACATGGGCCCGAATCCGATATAATCCGCCCCCCCGGCGGCGGCTCGGACCGCCTGGTCCGTATCGTGGGTCGAGATCCCGATGATAAAGCCCGGGGGAACGATACGTCTCGCCGCCTCAAGCGGCAGGTCGTCCTGCCCGAGATGCACACCCTCGCTTTCCACGGCAAGGGCGATATCGAGATGATCGTTTACGATGAACCCGACGCCCGATGTGCGGGTCCTTTCCCGGAGCCGCCGGGCAATCCGGAAGAGTTCCCGCCGGGACATTTCCTTTTCACGGAACTGAATCCACCCGACACCCGCCCGTATGAGGCGGTCGACCTGCTCTTCGTGGGAGCACCGGGCAAGGCTCCGGTCGGTAATACCGTAGACACCCCGGAGGCGTAACGTCCCGGCTTGTCGTTCGTGATTCACGGGGGTCTTCAGGAATTCTTCAGGTGTTCGAGAAAAGAAGTGTCAAAGCGCCCGCTGAGGAATACCGGGGAATCCAGTACCCGCAGGTGAAACGGGATGGTCGTGCGTATTCCCTCGACAACGAATTCCCGGAGCGCCCTCTTCATCCGGGCGACTGCCTCCCGTCGATCTTCTCCGTGGGCGATGACCTTGGCGATGAGGGAGTCGTAGTGGGGAGGAACCCGCCAGCCGCTGTAGGCAGCCGTATCCACCCGGATGCCCGGCCCGCCGGGCGGGATGAAGAGATTGATGGTCCCGGGAGAGGGGATGAACCGCTCGGGGTCCTCGGCGTTGATCCGGCACTCGATGGCGTGGCCCGTTATGACCACGTCCGACTGGCGGATACTCACGGACTCACCCGCGGCGATCCGGATCTGTTCGCGGATGATATCCACCCCCGTGACTGCTTCCGTAACGGGATGCTCCACCTGCACCCGGGTATTCATTTCCATGAAATAGACGTTCATCCGGTCGTCCACGATAAATTCCACCGTGCCCGCGTTCTGGTAGTTCATGGCCTTCGCGGCCTTTACCGCCAGGGCGCCCACTTTCTTCCGGAATTTCGGCGACGCGGCCGGCGAAGGGGCTTCTTCCAGGAGTTTCTGATGACGCCGCTGAATCGAGCAGTCCCGCTCCCCGAGGTGAACGATCCCGCCCCGGCGGTCGGCGAGAATCTGGACCTCTACGTGGCGTATGGACGGCAGATATCGTTCGACGTAAATCTCACCGTTTCCGAAGCAGGAGAGGGCCTCCCGCTGGGCCGTGCGAAAGGCGGTCTCCAGGTCTTCTTCCGCTTCCACGATCCGCATACCCCGCCCGCCGCCGCCGGCTGAGGCCTTGAGAATAACCGGAAGCCCGATCTTCCGGGCAACCGCCGCGGCCTGGTCCGTATCGGCCACGGCACCTTCGCTTCCCGGCACTGTGGGAACGCCGTGGCGCTCCATGATCTCCCGGGCAAGAGCCTTGTCCCCGGCCGAACGGATATTGCCCGCCGTGGGGCCGATGAAGGTAATGCCGGACGTGGCGCAGGCCTCGGCAAACTGGGGGTTTTCCGCCAGGAACCCGTAACCGGGATGTACGGCCTCGGCGTCCGTGACTTCCGCGGCGCTGATAACCGCCGGGATGTTGAGGTAACTCAACTCCGATTTGGCCGGACCGATACAGACGGCCTCGTCCGCGGTACGGACGTGGAGTGAATCCCGGTCGGCCTCGGAATAAATCGCCACCGTCCCGATGCCGAGATCCCGGCAGGCCCGGATGACACGAAGCGCGATTTCTCCCCTGTTGGCTATAAGAATTTTCGTAAACATTGTATTCGGCATTTTCCGGCTGTCCCGCGGGACGGCCCGTGGGGTTTACGCCGGATCGATGAGAAACAACGGCTCGCCGTACTCGACGGCCTGGCCGTTTTCGACGAGTATCTTGGTAATTGTGCCGTCGGTGTCGCTTTCGATCTCATTCATAAGCTTCATTGCCTCGATAATGCACAGGACCTGGCCTTTATTGACCGTCTCTCCCACGTCGACAAACGGACTCGACTCCGGAGAGGACGAACGATAAAACGTGCCCACAATAGGAGAAGTAATCGTGCGAAGCCTCGTTTCTTCCCCCGTCGTGAGATCCACCGTCTCCCCGCCCCCCGGGGAGGCGGCCGGGGCATGCGTATGGGCAGGCAGGGGTATCGATTCCACGGCGGGGAAAAACCGGTCCCGTCGAACCCTCACCTTCACACCCTCGCGCTCAATCTGCAGCTCCGTCACATCCGTCTTCTGGATCATATCGAGCAATTCGCGTATTTCCTCGTTATTCATCCCGCTATCTCCCTTTTCACAATCCCCTGCCCGAGTACCCGGACAACGTTACGGCAACATCTCGAGCTTCCGGGAAAGCCGCGTGAGCCTTCTGCCTCCTTGTGGAGTCACCGCCACCATATCTTCTATCCGCACACCACCGAATCCGGGCACGTAAACACCCGGCTCGATCGTAATAACCATACCCGTATCGAGACAACCGGACGCTTGAGCCGATACCGACGGCGATTCGTGAACATCGATCCCGATACCGTGGCCCGTGCCGTGAGAGAAGAATTCGCCTTTTCCCGCCCGGCGGATAACGTCCCGGGCCGCCCGGTCGACAGCCCTCAGGGCACTGCCGGGGGTTACCGCTTTTACCGCAGCCCGCTGGGCCCGATGCACTATATCATAGATGAGGACAGCCTCACCACGAGGACGGCCGACGACAAACGTGCGGGTCATGTCCGACCGATATCCCCGGTAGCTCCCGCCCCAGTCCACAATAACCAGTTCGCCGGAGCGTATTTTACGCTTGCCGGGCCGGGCGTGGGGCAGAGCCGCCCGCGGTCCCGACGCCACAATGGGATCGAACGGCAGATCGCTCTCTCCGCGAGTTTTCAGAGCCGCGGCAAGGGCCGCCGCAATATCCTTCTCCACCGCACCGACACGGATCATCGGTTTAATATCCAGAAAGGCCCGTTCGGCGAGCCGCGCGGAACGGGTGAGAAGCCGTATCTCTTCCTGCTCTTTTCGCTCCCGCAACGCCGCGACACAACCATTGACGGGCCGGACCGCACGCCCCGTCGTTCGGCGAATAACATCGGCCTGGGCCAGGGTCATATGTTCGCCTTCAACGCCAAGAACGCGGATACCCGAACGGGCGAGCGCCTTGTCGAGTTCCCCGGCCATGCTCCCCCGGGCGATCCGGATCTCGTCGGCGGAGACCTCCTCCCGTGCCTGAGTCGTGTACCGCCCGTCGGTAATAAAAGAGGCACGGCTTCCGGTCACGAGGAGCCAGCCGCTGGAACCCGTAAAACCGCAGAGATAGCGGATATTGGGAGGGGAGGTGACAAGAAGACTGCTCAGACGTCTTCGTCCCAAGGTCTCCCGCAGTAGGTTGATACGAACGTTCATCGTCGGAGAGGGAACGCACCCCTGTTCCGGCGTACACATCCGGCCGGGTGCGCGACGGGTCTCTGTATCCCGTTCAGAGTCAGAGTTCGGCTTCGATCTGTGCTGCGCGGCTCCGGAGCATATAGCGCCCTTTGCCCATATTGCCGTCGCGCCGAAGTACCATGGCCACGTAGTACTCGCCGGCAAGCATTCGCAGGACCACCATGTACCTGTCGGCGGATATGACGAGTTCGTCCACCATGCCGATCCCGGTGGATTCCGCCGCCGTATGCACCCCTTTGACAATAGCCGAAACCTCCGCCCCGAGACCGTTGAGATCGACCGGGAGCCCTTCTTCCTTGCTTTCCTGAATCAGAATACCGTCCCGATCGAACAGGAAACAACCTTCAGCCCCCCCCACATCGGCCGTCATACCCTTTAATATTTCGTCAAACGCCACCCTCGGCTCCTTTTCGGAACCCCTCCCGCAGGGCCTCCAGCGCCTCGATCACCCGCCGGTTCGCCTGATCTTCTTCTCGGGAAGCATTCTTACCGAGCAAAGCAACCAGCATCGCCAGTTCTTCCGCACGCTGAGCGACGCGGGTGTTTCCAGGATCCTCGGCCAGGGCCTCCTTGAGGAGTGCCGCGGCTTCTTCGTACCGGTTCTGCGCCACGAAACGGTCAGCTTCGAGCAGATAATCCCGCGGCTCCTTTCTTTCCGGCTCTTCCTCGGCGACCGTCGTATCGTCGTCCCGTGACTCCGGGGTCTCTTCCCCTCCGTAGACCGCCCGCCGAAAATCTTCCAATTCTCCGGATTCCCGCTCTTCTTCCTCGGCGGGAACGAGGCGATCAGAAACCGCAACGCCCAGCTCTGCGATGTCGGTCTCGTCGGTCTCGGGAATTTCGTAGACCGGGGGTTCTGCTTCCTCTTCCCCGGACCGGCCCTGATCCCCGGTCGTCTCGCCTGCGTCCTCCTCGTCGGCGCCGCCCGGTCCTTCTTCATCGTCCGCCCGCTCGACTTCCGCCCGGGCAAAACCCTGATCGTCATCACTGAACGTGAAGGTATCGTCACCGAGACCTTCGTCTTCGGCCCACATGATCGCCGGCTCGTCTTCCGCTTCCGGCAGTTTTCCTTCGGATTCCCCGGCGTCTTCTTCAAGATCGGGCAGTTCCAGCTCATCTTCGGCACCGGCCGACTCCGCCCCGGTTACATCTTCCGGAATAGGCGGCAATTCATCGGCGTCCGCGGTCCTATCGGCGGCACCCGCCGGGATCACCCCCTGCTCGATAGCGTCGAGGGTCTTCCGGGCCTCTTCGTCCCGAGGGTGGAGTTCCAGAACGTTGCGGAAGGCACTTTTGGCCCGCTCGGTATCCCCATCTTCCAAATAAAGGTCCGCCAGCTTCCGTTGGGCGTAAAGATTGTCGGGAATAGCGGCAACAACCTTCTCGAACTCGCTCTGGGCCTCCCGTTTCATCCCTTTCTCGAGAAATATCTTTCCAAGGGCGACCCGGGCGCTCAGGTAATCCGGCTGACGGTTGAGCCCCCCTTCGAGCACGCCGATGGCTTCGTCGAACATGCCGGCCTTACGGTACTCCTCCGCAAGGGGCACAAACAGTTTGGATGAGGGATCTTTTTCGACCTTTTCCTTAAGTTTTTCGATCTGGTCGTTCATGGCGGATTCCGTTGGATTTTATCAGAAACGCGGAAAAAGTCAACCCTTTTTGTCATCCGCGCCCCGGACGAGGTCCCGGGAAACCTCCTCGATAATGCGGGCCGCCACCTCGGTCTTCGGCAACGGGCCAACCGAATACCGGGGTCCTTCCGGCCCCAGCAGGGTGACTACATTCGTATCTTTTTCGAAGCCTGCGTCGGGGGCCGTGATGTCGTTGAAGACCATGAGATCAAGGTTTTTTCGGCGCATCTTCTCCTTCGCGCGATCAAGCTGGGGACCCACTTCGGCGGCAAATCCCACCCGGTAGCCCGGGGGACCTTCGGCGGGGAGCGCGGCCAGAATATCGTCCGTCGGCTCCAGATCGAGACGGCGTACACCGGCCCGGGATATTTTTTCGTCCGCAACGGCGGCGGGGCGGTAATCCGCTACCGCCGCGGCCATAATAAGTACATCGCAACCGGCGGCCCGATCCCGTATCTCCCGGGACATTTCTTCCGCCGTCTCCACGGTGACGGTTTCCACCCCAGGCGGGGGCGGCACGGAAACCGGACCCGAGACCAGGGTAACGGATGCCCCCTGCACCGCCGCCTCCTCGGCCAGGGCACGGCCCATCTTCCCCGAGGAGCGGTTTGAGAGGAAACGGACCGGGTCGAGGGCTTCCCGCGTGGGGCCGGAACTCACCACGACCCGGTACCCCGAAAGATACCCGGCGGACAGGGCCCGCCGCACGTAAAACACGATATCCTCCACCGCCGCCAGACGCCCTTCGCCTTCGTCACCGCAGGCAAGCGACCCGGTTTCTGGCGGGACGATGACGGCTCCCCGTTCTTTAAGAATCTCGATATTACGCTGAACCGCCGGATTCCGATACATCCGCCAGTTCATCGCCGGGGCGAAGATCAACGGCCCCCCGGCGGCCAGAAGCATTGTGGAAAGGATTTCGTCGCCGATCCCCGCCGCCGTTTTTCCGAGGATATTGGCGGTGGCCGGCGCCACCACCACCGCGTCCGCGGACGCGAGTTCAATGTGGGCCATCGGACGGCTCCAGAGGTCCGTTATCGGGGTATTCCCCGTAACCGCCTCCAGGAGCAGGGGGGTTATGAATTTCTGCGCGCTCCCGGTGAGAACCGGGGTAACGTGGCAGGACCGCTCACCGAGCCGTCGAGCCAGATCCGCGGCCTTGTACGCCGCGATACTCCCGGTTACGCCGAGGACGATACGGGATCCCACGGGGATCCGGGCTAGGCCTCCGGCTCCTCGGGTTTGTCGGTCGTCTTTTCGCCGGCGGGAGCGGATTCCTGTTCGCCGCTGAAAAGGGCGTCCAGTTCCTGTCTCTGCTCGTTTTCCTTTCCGTGGAGGTAAATCTTGAGATCTTTTTCCAGTTCGGAAAGCTCGACCCCCATCTCTTCGCGCCTCTTCGCCTCTTCCTGTGCGCGACGGGCCTCCATAAGACGGGCCTCTTCACTGGCTGCCCGGGCTTCGTCACCCACGAGAAATTCCAGTTTCCCTGATATGGCATCCTGGAGCGCCTGGGTCGTGGGCTTAATCGCCCCGCCATCTACGAGACCCCGCCCGCCCTGGGCAACGAAACGGGCCCGCTGGGCCGCCATAACAATCAGACGGTATCTGCTGTCGATTTTGTTGCGGTCGATTTCAGTGGGAAGCGACACAATATCTAAATCTGTCAGTTTCATAGCTCCTCCAAATAGTTTCTTTATCTGCAACTTCCCGAATCGGGTCTTCTCGACGAAGGGTCGATTCGACTTTGCAGCTTGCAGAGACGTTTCAGCCGTGTTGCCGCGGCGGCTCTCTGGTTGCGGCTCCAACGCCACGTTGGGGTGTTACACATCGAAGGTGTTCCGTAACCACGAACGGTCCACCCTGTTCGTCCGCAGCCGGTCGGCGCGTAAGAGGGCGCAGAGGTCGGCCAAGGCCGTATCAAAGTCCTGGTTGACCACGATATAGTCATAGAGATAATATTGTGCCATTTCTTCGTGGGCGGCTCGCAGGCGACGGTCGATTTCCTCGCCGTCGTCGGTGGCACGGCCACGGAGACGCTCCGCGAGCACATCCATTGACGGCGGCAGGATAAAAACGAAGGTCCCGTCGCGATAGCGTTCCCGGATCTGTGCCGCACCCTGGGTGTCGATATCGATAACGGCGTCGTGCCCGGTCGCCCGGATATCGTCGAGCCGCTCCATGGAGGTGCCATACAAATTGCCATGGACCTCCGCCCACTCGGCGAACAGGCCCCGCCGCGTCATATCGCGAAAGACCTCCTCGGAAACGAACGAATAATCCCGCCCATCCTCCTCTCCGGAACGAGGCGCACGCGTCGTATAAGACACGGCGTACCGGACCAGGGGATCCGCTTCCACCAGGGCCCGGCACAGGCTTGTCTTGCCGGCTCCCGAAGGTGCCGAAATAACAAACAGGTTACCCCTCGTCGCCATGCTCGCCCCGCATTTCATTGAACCGTTGGGTGATGGTTTCCGTCTGTATCGCCGAAAGGATAACGTGGTCGCTGTCGGTAACGATTATCGAACGGGTCCGGCGCCCCTGAGTCGCGTCCACCAGCTTGCCCCGTTCCCGGGCCTCTTCCCGGAGACGACGCATGGGCGACGAGCCCGGGGCGATGACGGTTATGACGCGCCCCGCGGCAACCACATTGCCGAAACCGATATTTACAAAAGCCGGGACCTTGCCTCCGCGTTTCATTTCACCCGTCCCTCACTCGATATTCTGAAGTTGTTCCCGAATCTTCTCCAGCTCCGTTTTCACCACAATAACGTGCCGGGCGACCTCCGAATCCGCGGCCTTCGCCCCAATGGTATTCGTCTCTCGGAGGATCTCCTGGGACAGAAAATCAAGTTTCTTCCCAATAACTCCCCCCCCGCCCAACGTGGACCGAAACTGCTCGATGTGACTCCCCACACGGACGAGTTCCTCCGTAATATCCGCCCTGTCCGTGTAATAGACCAATTCCTGGGCAAGCCGGTTCTCGTCGAGTCCGGCGTCGCGGAACAGTTCCTCCATACGTCCCTTGAGTGTCTCCCGCATCCGCTCGATAATCCCCTCGGCCCTTTGCTCGATCCGGCGCACACACGTCTCGATGCGATCGATCCTCTGCAGTATATCCTCCGCCAACGCTTTGCCTTCCCGCTCCCGCATCCGGGCCAGGGAGGCGATGCCCAACTCCAAAGCCTGCCAAAACGCATTTACGTCGGCTTCCTCTTCCTCTGTCTCGTAGATCTCGCGAATTCCGCCGATGGTGGCCACATCCACATCGCCGGTCAGTTTCAGACGGTCTTTCAAAGACCGCAAGGAGGCCACGACGGACTCGGCCGCATCCGTATCCACGCAAACCCGGGTTCCCCGGCCTCCCATGACACGCACGTAGACTTCCAGTCGTCCGCGATGAAAGGCTTTGCGGAGGAGTTCCCGGATTTTCGGTTCGAAGGCCAGAAATCCGGCGCCGGCCTTCACCTGGATATCCAGATGACGCTGATTCGTCCCCCGGATTTCCACGCGATACGGCGAGTGTTCGCCGCGTCCGTAGCCGGTCATACTTTGCACAACCATAGCCAAGTATTTTACCGATTTGTTGCAATATTGTCAAAACAGTCTAAAAAACAGCGTGTTATAATGCACCAATGTTCGGATTAACCGTTTCAGGACCGGAGAAAACCGGATATACACCGGAAACGCCGTGAAAACACAGTACCGAGGAGTTCGCACATGAATCCGGTCTCGTATTTTGCCGACGTGCCCTTGCCCATTCTCGGGACTGCGGCGAGTCTTGTGGCGGGTCTCGCTACGGGTCTCGGGGCCGTCCCGGCCCTGGTGCTCACCTCGGTCTCTCAACGGCGTCAGGACATAATGCTTGGTTTCGGCGCGGGGGTCATGCTGGCCGCTACTTCGTTTTCGCTTATTATACCGGCGGTAGAGGCGACGGGAGGCGGGACCGTTGGAGCCCTGATCGTAGCAGGGGGGATCTGTCTTGGGGGTATTTTCCTCTGGCTCAGCGACCGTTTCCTGCCCCATGAGCATTTTATAAAAGGGCCGGAGGGGGCGAATCCCCAGAATATACGCCGCATCTGGCTTTTTATCATAGCCATCACACTGCACAACTTCCCGGAGGGCCTCGCGGTAGGCGTGGGATTCGGCTCCGGCGACTTGGGGAGGGCAACCTCCCTCGCCATCGGTATCGGCCTCCAGAATATGCCCGAGGGACTTGTTGTCGCCCTCGCCCTCATCGGCGAACGCTATTCTCCGGGCAAGGCCGCCCTGATCGCGCTGGCAACCGGTCTGGTGGAACCCGTGGGCGGGGCCTTCGGGGCCTTCATCGTCACCTTTGCCCGACCGGTGCTTCCTTGGGGGCTTGCCTTTGCCGCCGGGGCCATGCTCTTTGTCGTCAGCGACGAGATCATCCCCGAGACCCATCGCAAAGGCTTCGAGAAAGAAGCAACCTTTGGTGTCATGGTCGGGTTTATCTTAATGATGGTGCTGGATATCTCCCTCGGCTGAGGTCGGCATACATTGTGATAAGGGGGATGAACGTAAGAGAATCCGAGTCCGAACCCCGGTTTCTGCCGCCGATCCGGAATGGCGATCCCGAAATGGGAAACGGTCCGGGTTCCGGGTAGGCAAGGAGGTAATCATGGTATTGGTTAACGGGCATACAAGAACATGCAGAACAAACGGGCCTCGGGTATTTTTAGTGCTGACGTTTTTGTCTCTCGTCGCGTGGGCGTTTATATTGCCTCTTTCGGCCGGCGCCGAAGACTACGTCGAGGATGATTTCCCCTATGCCGACGCCCGCCAGGCCCGGGTTTCCCTTATTCAGGGCGATGTAATGATCCACCGCGGCGACGACGACGATTGGGCCTACACCACGGTCAACGTCCCTCTGAGACCCCACGACAAGATATGGGCGACCGAAGATGCCCGGTGCGAGATACAGATCCACGGCGGTTCGACCGTGCGGATAGCGGAACAAACGAATATGGATATCCTGGCTCTCGAACAGGACCTCGTACAGGTGGACCTGACTGCGGGCGTGGCCACGTTCCATATCAGGGAGGACGGAAGCGGCGGCGTCTTTGAGGTAGCAACGCCGCTGGCGGCCATCGAAGCATACCGCGCCCGGTTCCGGGTGGACGTGCACGAAGACGGGACGACGGACGTTACCGTCTGGTCTGGAAACGTGGATCTTGAAACCGTCGCGGGGCCGGTCCGGGTCGGCCCGGGACAGCAGGCCACCATTGTCGACGACGGCGAGGCCCGTTTCCTTCTTGCCGCAGCCCCGCAGGAGGATTCCTGGGATCGCTGGAACCGGCGGCGCGACCGGCAGATGAACAGACCGAAGAGCCGTCGGTACGTGGAAACAGACGATCCCTGGGTTGCGGATCTGGATCTCTACGGCAGCTGGTACAGCGACACGAGTTACGGCTGGGTCTGGGTGCCTTCCGTACGGGTCTCCTGGACACCGTATCGGGACGGCCGCTGGGTATGGGTTGAACCGTGGGGATGGACGTGGGTCTCGTACGAACCCTGGGGCTGGGGGCCTTATCATTACGGCCGCTGGGTACATCTGCGCCATAGAGGCTGGGCGTGGGTGCCGGGACGTGGAAACGTGTGGATACCGGGAAACGCCCGTTTTATCTACGGCACGTCGTGGGTAGCCTGGGTTCCCCTTGGATATCGGGATCATTATTACTACAACCGCCGCCCGAAGATCGGCGTATCGCTTTCGCTTTCCAATTATGGGGTTTCGGGGGCCGTTACCATCGTGAGCAACGTGGGCTTCTTAAACGGAACCTACGGGAGCCACCGCGTAAGACTCCGTCACGACCCCCTACGGGCCGGAGGACGAATCGCCGGTTCCGTGCCCCTGGAACCGATACGGGCGAGCCGCAGAGCCGACAGCAGGCACGTCCGGGCAAAACACCGCCCCCCCTCGTACGTACAGCGCAA
>CAYYSS010000008.1:0-23148 GCA_964474325.1 uncultured Nitrospirota bacterium | reverse complement strand
AGTCGGATCGACCCTTCGTCGAGAAGACCCGACTCGGGAAGGTGCGGATAAAGAAACTAACGCGGACAGGCCGCATCAGGGGAATCGGAAGAAGGGAGAAGTTAGAAGGGAGACGGAAGACGTGAAAGGCCGGAAAAAAGAACTCGGCGGTCGGCGGCAGTTTCCGTTCACGATGTACGTTTTACGTTCTTTCATCCATTCACACTTTTTCCCTTATCCCCATCCGTGTCCATAGTTCCTTCATCCTTCGTGACTATTCATGAACATTCGAGGCCTATACTCTTTTGACGTTTTCTTCGATCCATGTCCATCAGTGGCCCGTTTTTCCCCGGTTCGTGCCGCAGTTCCCCGTTTCGCGGCGTTCACGTTATTATTAATAGCTATGCGCGACGTTTTTGTCGGTATCGGTTCCAATCTCGGTGACCGTGTCTCGTTTTGCACGAAGGCGGTCGCGGCCCTGGAGGATTCCGGGGTATGCACGGTTGTGCGGCGGTCGTCCCTTTACGAGACGGAACCCTGGGGGGGTGTCACGGAGCAACCGTTCGTCAACATGGTCGTGGAGATCGAGACGGGGGCGAAACCGGGACAATTGCTCAGTCTTCTCAAGAACATCGAACGGTTGATCGGGCGCGAGGAACGGGAACGCTGGGGCGCCAGAGAGGTCGACCTGGATATTCTCCTGTTCGGGACCGACGTGGTAGCGGAGCCGGGGCTCTCGATACCCCATGAGCGGCTTTGCGAGCGGCGTTTTGTCCTGGTCCCGCTGGCGGAGATCAGGCCCACGTTGCCCCATCCGGTCAGCGGTGAGACCGTACAGGAGCTTCTCGAGCGGTGCCCCGACAGGGGTTGGGTACGACCCTACGAGGCGACGGCTACATCATGAAGGCCGCCGTCTACTACGGACCCGATGACATTCGTATCGAGGACCTGCCTCGGCCGGTAATCGGTCCCCACGAAGCACTGCTCGACGTGAAGGTCTGCGGGATCTGTTCCGGCGATCTGATGGATTGGTACGCCGAGGCCAAGGCCCCGAGCGTTATGGGCCACGAACTGGCCGGGGTGATCGAAGACGTAGGTTCCGGTGTCACGGCATTCCGGCCCGGCGACCGGGTATTCGTCCATCACCACGCCCCCTGCCTTACCTGTCCCCGATGTCGTCGCGGGGATTACGTTCAGTGCGATACCTGGAGGCATTCGGCGTTGCATCCCGGCGGGATGGCCGAATATGTACGTGTGCCGGCCGTAAACCTCGAACACGACACGTTCGTATTGGACGAGCCGTTGACATTCGAAGACGGCGCCTTGGTCGAACCCCTGGCCTGCGTTATCAAAGGTATCCGCCGGGCGGGGCTTCGTTCCGGGGATACGGTACTGGTCATTGGGCTCGGAAGCATGGGACTCCTGCATATACCGGCCCTCCGGAAATTCGATGCGGGGCGCATACTCTGTGCGGATCGCGTGCCTCTGCGTCTCGAGCGGGCCCGGGCGGTCGGCGCGGATGAGGTTTTCGACGTCTCCGAGCTGGATCTTCGCGAAGCGGTTATGAACGAAACGAAAGGGGAGGGGGCGAACGTGGTGATCGTGGGGCCCGCCGATGCCCATGCCATGGTCCAGGGAATCTCCTGTGCCGCCCCCGGGGCGACGGTGCTGTTCTTCTCGCCGGCCCGGCCGGGACAACGTATCAAGATCGATCCGAACAAGTTGTATTTTCAGGATATTTCTCTCGTTACGTCGTATTCCTGCGGCCCTTCCGACACCGCCGATGCCCTCGAGTTTATCCGGGATGGCGTTGTGCGGGCGGACGACGTGGTTACCCATCGCTTCCCCCTGGAGGAGGCGGCCCGGGCCTTTACCGTGGCCCGGAGAGCGGAAGAGTCTGTCAAGGTTGTATTGAAACAGTAACCCGCCGTACAATGCGGCGCGAACGGCGCAACACCGGGTATGCGCAGGGGACCGACGGAACGCGAACGGGCGTTCCTGGTGAAGATGGTGCCCGGCCTACTCTTTTTGTATGAGGAGGCTCAGATCCGCGGCAGGGGCCGAGTGGGTAATGGCCCCTGTTGAGATGAAATCCACGCCGGTCTCGGCAATGGCGCGTACGGTCTCAAGCCGTACGTTACCCGAGGCCTCAAGCGGGATCTTTCCGCCGACAATAGAAACGGCTTCCCGGAGACCCTCGGTTTCCATATTGTCCAGCAGTATCAGGTCGGCGCCGGCCGTCAGGGCCTCGCGGACTTCCTCGCTGGATCGGACCTCCACCTCCACACGGAGGAGTCGTGCGGCCCGCCGGGCCCGGTTTACGGCCTGGACGATACCGCCCGCGGCGGTAATGTGATTTTCCTTGATCAGGATGCCGTCATCCAGCCCGAAACGATGGTTTTCGCCGCCCCCTGCCCGTACCGCCGCTTTTTCGAGCATACGGAGCCCGGGGGTGGTTTTCCTTGTGTCGAGGATCCGGACGCCGGTGCCTTCCACCGCCTCAACGAACTTCCGGGTAAGGGTTGCGATTCCCGAGAGATGCTGAAGGAGGTTAAGCGCAAGGCGTTCGCCGGCAAGAATACCCCGGACGGGTCCGCTGATCAGGGCGATATCGCTTCCAACTTCGGCCTTGTCGCCGTCTTGAAGAAGGAACCGGTAATTGACCGGGGGCGCGACTTCCTGAAAGACGATTCCGGCCGCCAGAGTTCCGGCCAGTACCAGAGGCTCCTTCGAAAGGATCCGAGCGCTCGCGACCGTGTCGGAGCCGACGGTGGCCACGGTGGTCACGTCACCCCTGCCCAGGTCTTCCCTGAGCCAGCGACGAATATCGTCCCGGAGACCCGCCGGGTCGTTCAGACCGTCCGGCACATCAGGCCTCCATGGCCTGGATGCGTTCGATACTTTCGCGTATTTTACGGGACCGTTCCTCGACCTCGGCGTACTTTGCCCGCTCTTTTTCCACGACGTGGGCCGGAGCCCGGCTGAGAAAATCGTCGTTCGCGAGTTTCTTGCCGATGCGGGAGTATTCCTTTTCGATCTTGGCAAGATCCTTCGTGAGCCGACTCACTTCGGCCTGGATGTCCACATGCCCCGCAAGGGGGACGTAGACCTCCAGGGGCGGGCGGACTTCGGTTGCCGAGGCTTTGGGTTTTGTTACGTCGGGTCCCACGGTGAGAACGCAACGGCCCAGACGCTCAATGAGGGTGCGGTTACCCTCGATAATTCCCGACTCCGCCTCCGGCGCCTTGACCAGGGCCTTGAGTTCCGTGGAGGGGCTGATGTTCATCTCTCCCCGGATACTGCGGACCGCCGATACCACGTCCATCATCAGGCCTGCATTCGCTTCGGCCTCCGCGTCCCGGGCACTGTCGTCGAACGAGGGAAAGGGGGCCGTGACGATACTTTCGCCCTCGTGGGGGATCGACTGCCAGATCTCTTCCGTGACGAAGGGCATGAACGGGTGCAGGAGCCGAAGGGTGTTCTCCAGTACGTGAACAAGGACCGCCCTCGTAGCCGGTGCCCCGTTCTCCATGAGGGGTTTTGAAAGCTCCAGATACCAGTCGCAGAACTCCCGCCACACGAACTGGTAGACGGCCGAGGCTGCGTCGTTGAAGCGATACGTCTCCAGGGCCCGCTCCACAGCCATGGCGGCGGATGCCAGGCGACTCAGAATCCAGCGATCGGCCAGGTGGAGTTCTTCGTTGCCGATACCGTTTTGAACCTCCTCAAGCGTGATGCTTTCGGTGTTCATTTTGATAAACCGAGCGGCATTCCAGATCTTGTTTACGAAATGCCGGTACCCTTCCACCCGGTCCTCGGAAAATTTTACGTCCCGGCCCTGGGCCGCAAACGCCGCCAAGGTGAAGCGGAATGCATCCGCGCCGTATTTGTCGATCATCACCACCGGATCCACCACGTTACCCTTGGACTTGGACATTTTCTGGCCGTGTTCGTCACGGACCAGGGCGTGAATATAGACGTCCCGGAAGGGTACGTCGTCCATGAAATGAAGCCCCATCATGATCATCCGGGCCACCCAGAAAAAGAGGATGTCGAATCCGGTGACAAGGACCGAGGTGGGATAGAAGGTCTTCAACGCCGGAGTGTCGTCCGGCCAGCCCAGGGTGGAAAAGGGCCAGAGGGCGGATGAAAACCAGGTATCCAGCACATCGGTTTCGCGGCTGATATCCCCTGAACCGCAGGCCGTGCAGGCTGTCGGATCCTCCCGGGAGACCAGTACCGTCCCACAGGCGTCACAGGTCCAGGCGGGTATTCGGTGGCCCCACCAGATCTGCCGTGAAATACACCAGTCGCGGATGTTCTCCATCCACTCAAAATACGAGTTTTCCCAGCCTTTGGGAATGATCTTCACACGGCCCTCCCGGACCGCGGCCATTGCCTCTTTGGCCAGGGGTTCGGTGCGCACGAACCACTGTTTCGAAAGGTTGGGTTCGACGACGGTTTTACAGCGATAACAGTGTCCGACCCCGTGGGTGTGATCGTCCGTCCCAACGAGAACGCCGTGTTGTTCCAGATCGTGCAGGAGATTCTTTCTGCATTCGTACCGGTCCTGCCCGGCGTAGGGACCGGCCTCTTCGTTCATGGCCCCGCTGTCGTCCATCACCTTGACGGCAGGAAGGTCGTGGTGCCGGCCGATCTCGAAATCGTTGGGATCGTGGGCCGGGGTCACCTTGACGGCGCCGGTGCCGAAGGTCCGGTCTACCATGGTGTCGGCCACTACGGGGATCTCGCGGCCGATCACCGGCAGGACCAAGGTCTTTCCCACGGCAGCTGCGTAGCGTTCGTCGTCGGGGTGTACGGCAACCGCGGTATCCCCGAGCATGGTCTCCGGTCGTGTGGTGGCTACGGTGACGAACCCCGAGCCGTCCTTGAACGGATAGTTGAGATGGTAGAGTTTCCCCTGACTCTCCTCGTGCTCCACTTCCAGGTCGCTCAGGGCCGTGTGACAGCGGGGGCACCAGTTGATGATATAGTCCCCCCGGTAGATCAGGCCCTCCTCGAAAAGCCGCACGAAGACCTCGCGTACCGCGCGGGAAAGCCCTTCGTCCAGGGTGAAACGTTCCCGCTCCCAGTCGCAGGAGGCCCCCAGGCTTTTCAGTTGGCTGATTATGCGTCCGCCGGACTCCTCGCGCCATTTCCAGACCCGCTCGATAAAGGAGTCGCGGCCGAGTTCGTGGCGGCTCAGGCCTTCCTTTGCCAGTTCCCGCTCCACCACGTTCTGGGTTGCAATGCCCGCATGATCCGTTCCGGGCATCCAGAGCGCATTCCGCCCCTTCATCCTCTGCCATCTGACAAGGATGTCCTGGAGCGTATTGTTCAGGGCGTGTCCCATATGGAGCACGCCGGTGACATTCGGCGGCGGTATGACTATGGCGTAGGGGGGGGCGTCGGACGTATCTTCGGCGTGAAAACGTCCCTCCTCGACCCATCGGGCATACCACTTTGTTTCGAGACCTTCGGGGTTGTATCGCGTATCCATAGGGGATCAGTATTACACAATAGTTTCGTTGTCTTCCACTTTCGCGCGATACGCAGCATGGAACCGTCAAAGTCCGGCCGGGGTTTCAAAGCGGCCGGCCACGAATAAGCACGACTTGGAAGCCAGGAGTGAGAAGCGAAAAGTCGTAAAAGGGAAGACGTGAGAGGCAGGAAGATGTGAGACGGAAGACGGGCGCACCGCCCCTTTCTCCAGGAATCTTTTGCAACGTTAAGGGAAACCGACGAAGACGGATCGTTAATCGGCCGCGTTACGGCCGGCCCGGCGTTAACGGTTTTCGGACTTGATGCGTTCGATCTCTTCGGTGATAATTCGTTCCGCCACGTCGGGGACCGTCTTGCGGGCTACCTCGTCCAACGCGGTGCGGAACGCCCCGGGAACGGCCTGCTCGAGTATTTCCCGACCGACCCGCTCTACGGTCTCCGGCAGGACTTCCCACAGGGTTTTCTCAAAGGCGTCTTTCACCGTGGCCTGCAGGGTCGCCTGGATTTCCTCCCGAACGATACTACCGATGATATCGCGAATCTGTTCCGAATCCAAGGCCCCCCGCACTGATGCATCCACGGCCTCCCGAACCTGACCCGTGACGGTCTCCTCGGCCGGCATGGCCGCCCGCGCGGCCTCGTCGATCATCGGGCCCGGATCGGGCACGGAAATGGCGGCGCTTACGGCCTCGCGCACAGCCGCGGAAAAGATATCAACCGGCGGCAGAGCCTCCCGTACCGCAGTGGATACGGCGGAACGGACCTCTTCCCGTATATCGTCAGGTGAAATCTCGATTCGCACCGGCTCGACCACGGATGCCGCGGGCGCCGGTTCAGGTGAATCCGGACGATCTTCTTCCGCGAGCAAGGTCTCTTCCACCTCGATTTCTTCAGCGGCGACGACCTCCTCGGTCGCGGCGTTTTCGGCGCTCTCGGCGTCCTCCGTAGTTACGGAGACGATTTCGTCGTCAAGGGCAGTATCTTCTTCGACGGCCTCCTGAACTTCCACCGCGGTCGAATCCGTCGCGGTGTCCAGGGCGTCTTCCCACTCGATGCCTTCCTCGCCCACTTCCGGGATCTCCTCGGTACTCCAGAGATCGTCCGACTCATCCACAACCACGGCCGCAACCTCTTCATCGTCCGCTACGGCGGCCGCATCGGTTTCCTCGACGGTTGCTTCAAGTACGTCCTCCACAACCGGAGACGCGGCAACCTGTTCCGTTTGGCTGATAACAGCGTTGATTTTGCCGATGAGCTCGGCGGCCTCGAATGGTTTGATGACGTGGTCCGCGGCGCCCACCTCCCGGGCACGGGTCGTATCAAAGGATTCAAAAGCTCCGGCAAGAAGAATTACAGGTATATGACTTGTACGGGGGTCATTCTTCACATGTCGGCAGAGATCGTAACCGTCGAGTTCAGGCATTTCAATATCCGCCAGGATGACATCGGGTATGTCCTCAGACAGGCGATCGACGGCTTCTTGGCCGTTTCCAACCGAGGTAATCGTGAAGTCCTCTTCTGAGAGGATCAGTTCGACTACCTTCTGGATCGTTATGCTGTCGTCGGCGAGAAGCAGTTTACGGGCCATGGTCTCCCCTTACGCGCAGAATTTTCCAGATTGTATAAGCAGTTCGCGAGAATGTCAAGTAAATAACAAGTAAATAAACGGAAAACAGTCAATTGCCGGTATCGGGTTCACGCGGCAAACGTCGGCCGTCCGGCGAAACGGTCGATGAAAAACCCTGGTATCCTTAGAGGGATGCCGTGGCTTGATTCCTATCCCGGGACCTTTGTGACCCAGTCCGTTCTCCATTCGTTCGTCGCCCTGCTGGTGGTGGAGACGGCGATAGTTATTTGGGAAATGGACAACCATCTGGATCGTTTTCGCCACCGCCTGATCATTATCATTGCGCCGATTCTGATGTATCCCGTTTTTCAACTTGCGTTCCCGTCCCGGGGGGGATTCTTTTTCCGGGAAGACCTGGCGCTTTTCGACAGTGCGCGATGGTTCCGATTAGATGTGAGGGGTGTAGCGGCGGGTGCGTGGCTCTTTGTGGGCATATTGGCGTTTTCAACAGCAGTTATGGTCGTACAGGAACTCGTTCCGGTCATGCGGCGGGTCCTGACCGTTCAGAAAGGAGTCGAGCGAACGGCCGTGGCCCTGCCGTGCGTACAGGGGATTGTGGACGACCTGGCCAATCGTCTTAACCTCCGGCCCCCGCCGATCAGAGTCGTCGACGACGATTTTCCGTGCATCTTTACCACCGGGGCACGGAATCCCTCCCTCGTGCTATCCACCGGTCTTCTCGAGACCCTGAACAAGGAAGAACTGCGGAGTGCCCTTGCCCACGAACTCGCCCACGTACTCCGCGACAGCAACCTGACGACCTTTGTGGTCTACCTGGTGCGTCTTCTCATGTTCTATAACCCCGTGAGTCTTCTCGTCTTTCGGCGTCTGGTCCAGGACGACGAACACGTCTGCGACGATATCACCGTGTCGCTGACCGGCGACGGTCGCGCCCTTGCCGGCGCATTGAAGGTCTTCATGTCGAAGATCGCCGAAATCCACCACGGTATGCGGGAGATGGCCGAAGCCCTGGAAGATCACAGCCATAACCTTCTTCTTGAAGAACGGGTCGCCCGGCTGAGCGGGGAGGCGAGCGTAGATACCCGCCCCTCCGGTCCGGGGAGTTTCGCGCTTACGCTGGCGGTCGTACTGTGTGTCAGTTTTTTTGTAGTTTAACCCGCCCTTGTCGCAAGGATTTGTTACGAGGGGTCGGAGGCATGAGCCGTTCCGGTTTCGCAGTAGAATACTTGTGAGGACGATGGATTATGGAGCGGCGTGGAGATGAAAACCGAGGGGATGCGTAAAAAACTCTGCCTTTCGATAGGCGCCCTTGCGATCTTTGTTCTCCTGCTGAAGATTGCGAACTGGCTGCCGCTCATGATATCCGAGGGGAGCGTGCGGCGCTACCCGGATGTGGAGACGGCCCGGAAGGCGGCATGGATGGACCGGGTGTATCTCCCGAGTTTTTTCCCGGAACGAATCGAGTGGCCGCCGACGGAAATCTTCGGGAGGCGCAAGCCGGCGCCGGCCGTCCTCATGCATTTCAGAAACCGGGAAAACGGCCGTATAGTTCTTTCGATCAGCCAGCATGCGACGGGAAGTGCTCCGATACCGTCGAGGATCGATCCGGCGGAGGTTATGGCGAGGAAAGATGTAACGCTCAAGTCCCTGCCGGCCGAGCTGTCCCTTGCCGTTTGCCGGGACGGGCATCCGTGCAATACCCTCACCTGGCGTCAGGATGGTGCTGTCCTCAGGGTCGTAGACCGGGGGCCGGTCGATGAACTCCGGGAGATCTGCGAAAGCATGGTCTGGACCGGAGAGACGGCGTCTCCCCGGCCCTGACGGGAGCCTTTTCGTCCACCCGTACCGCCGGGTTCCTTCTCCGAGAAATAGTTTTTCCCGTTCTTGGTGGTTTTTCTCATGAAAATAGGAAGTTCTTCCAATTGTGCGGTGTTCCATTCCCTGGTACGGTTTAATCACAAGGCAAGACAGCGAAACGGCGGATTCACGAGACGGCATAAAAAAAGAGGAAACCAGGAGACGGGGAACACATCCCGCAGGAACGGTCGGGGAACGTGAATCGATGGCAACAACGGCGAGCGAAGCTCGGAAAGGAGGAGGGCGATGTTAGGGATCAAGACACACGGCGGACAGCGGGTAAAAGGCGGCAACTACTGGAATTTCACAACGGGTGACCGGATCACCATGGACGGCCCGGGACTCTTGCCCGGCGGGCGCGACACGGTTTATTTCAAACTGCCGCCCTTGGTTCTTCTGGCCCTGGCGCCCATCCTCGGGCTTGCTTATGCGGTGTTTCTCCCGGCAATCGGTATCGGGATGGCACTCATGGTTATCGGCCGAAAACTTTTCGGCTTCGTTGCCGAGGGCTTCTCCAAGGCGGCCGTGTTCACCTGGCGGCCGAGCGAAGCATACCTTGCGGGCAGAAAGCAGAAGAAGGATCGGAACCGGAAGACGGACGCGGGGAAACCGGAGGATCAGTCCCCGACAGGAACGTAAGCGGAATTGTGGAGACCCCGCCCGGTGTCCCGGGCGGGGCCGGGATCACCCCGGATTTCTCATCCCGCCACGGCGGGACTACGGAACCGGAAAGCGTCATGTCTGCTGCGTTGGGCTTGATGGGGGTGCTCGACGTACCGTCAAGTACGTGTTTGCGCCCAAATCCGCGCGCGCCTTATGGCCATGCCCTTTCCGGCCCCTCGCGACGAGACACCGTGAGAAGACCGGGCTGATCGAGAAATGAGGAGGGGATGATGACGATTCGACGATCGGCCATCGCAGCGGCTGTCGTATGGGTTGCGGCAAGTTGTTTTCTTCCGTGGGCCTGCACGACCGCCGCGGCAGAGGAGACGGGCGGCGAGGACCAGATATGTCTTGGGTGCCACGGGTCCGAGGGCCTTACCATAACGTTCGATAACGGCCGTTCCGCCCCGGTTTCCGTCGACTACATTACGTATCGCGACTCGGTCCATGCGGAAATGGGGTGTACCGGGTGCCACACGGCCTTTTCCGCGGAGAACCACCCTCAGGAACGCTTTAAGAGCCGGCGGGACATGAAAAAACGCCTGGGCGAGGCGTGTAGACAGTGTCACGGGTTCGAGGAGGGGATACATCGGAAGCTCCTCAACGCGGGCACCGAACTCGTGTGCAGTGACTGTCACGGGTCCCACGGCGTGAGACGCGCTCAGGAGATCGCGTCGTGTCTCACGTGCCATGAAAAGAACATCTTTATCTCGTTTAAAGACGGAGATCGCAAATCGGTCATGGTCGATTCCGGCGCACTCCATGACTCGGTTCACACCAAACTCGCCTGCGGCGATTGTCATTTCGGCTTTTCCCTGTCGGCTCACCCCGAGCGCCGTTTCGCGAGCGGACGGGACCACACGGTGGCTTCATCGGAACTCTGTCGCAGGTGCCATTTCGACAAATACACGAAAACACTCGAAAGCATCCACTATGAGATGCTGAGCCACGGCAATATGGCGGCCCCGGTCTGCGTCGATTGCCACGGTGCCCACACAACACGGGGGGGAAGCAGGGAGAAACTCATGAGCGCCCGGCGGTGCGAAAAGTGCCACGCTGATATCTACGCGACCTATACTGAGAGCGTACACGGTTCGGCCCTGGTGAACGAAAACAATCAGGATGTCCCCATCTGCGCAAATTGCCACAGGGCCCACGATATTCAGGACCCGCGCACCGTGGACTTCCGTAACACCACGCCGGAGATGTGCGGCTCGTGTCACGCCGACAGGGAACTCATGGCCAAATACGGGCTCTCCACGGCCGTATTATCGTCGTACCTGGGGGATTTTCACGGCGTAACGGTCACGTTTTATAAAAAGCAGGGGGACGCGGTACGACACATTG
Organism: uncultured Nitrospirota bacterium; assembly: GCA_964474325.1. GTDB lineage: Bacteria > Nitrospirota > Thermodesulfovibrionia > SZUA-242 > CAYYSS01 > CAYYSS01. The sequence goes on along the minus strand of CAYYSS010000008.1, from coordinate 12,212 downwards.
CGGTGTGTACCGACTGCCACGGGATCCACGACATCACGAGTACCCGAGGGCCCGAATCGAATCTGGTGAAGGCGAAGCTCGTCAAGCGATGCCGGAAATGCCACCCCGACGCTACGGAGAATTTCCCGGACAGCTGGATATCCCATTACGAACCCAGTTTCAGTCGGGCGACGCTGGTCTTCGCGGTGACCGTGGTCTACCGGGTCTTTATACCGTTCATGATCGTGGGTCTGTTACTTCAGATTCTGCTGCATATCTGGCGATATGCGGTGAACCGATAGGAGGGAGATCCCAATGGTATCTGCAGGACATAAACAAGGTGAAATGATCAGGCGGTTCCATCCGGGCCGCATACTGGAACACCACGTGAATGCGGTTGTTTTCGGTGTTCTGGTCCTGACCGGCCTTTCCCAGCGTTTTTACGCCGCGCCCTGGGCCGAGGGGGTGATTCTCTTTCTTGGCGGGATCGACACGGTCCGCCTGATCCACCGCTATTCGGGGATCACGTTCTCTCTGCTTATCGCGATCCATGTGCTGACGGGCGTGTATGGGGTGGTTGTTAAGCGATGGAGTCCGAGTATCGTAATCAATAAAAAAGACTTTATTCACGCTGTAGAAAACCTCAAGTTCTACCTGGGGATAACCGAGACCCCGGCCCGTTGCGACCGCTACGACTACAAACAGAAATTCGAATACTGGGGTGTGGTTGTAGGGGGGTTCCTCATGATCGCGACCGGGCTCATTCTCTGGTTTCCCACGAAGATCTTCCAACTCCTGCCCTTTCTCCCCGGGCAGGTCGTTCCCGCCGCCAAGGCGGCCCACTCGAATGAGGCGATGCTGGCGTTTCTTGTGATTGTCATCTGGCATATCTATAACGCGGTTTTCAGCCCGGAGGTCTTCCCCCTGGATACATCGATCTTTACCGGTAAGATCTCCCGGGAACGGATGCACCATGAACATCCCCTGGAATACGAACGTATTTTCGGCCCCCCCGAGAATTCCGAAAACCAGGGCGATGCCGGCGCCGAGCCTTCGATTCACGGTGCATAGAGAGACGGCCCCGGCGGGACGATCGGCTGCCGGGGCCGTTTGACCGCGTCAGCCGGGCATAGTACAATGCCTTCGGGAGCGTTCTCGGGATGCAAAGGCGAATTGTCGTTTCCATCCTCATCAGCCTCACGCTGATCCTCTCCGCGTTGGGGTTCGTAAGTTATTTCGGGGTCACGGAGAGCGTCGAGCGGGTCCTGGACGAGCACGTGGAACTGGCAACCATCGTTGCCAACCACACCGAGGCCCTCATCCAAAGCAATCTGGTCCGGCTGTTCGATATTTCGCTCTCCGGTGCCGTTCGGCTCGACGACGGGGACTGGGAGAGCGAGAAACGGGCCCTCGAGCGGGCATACGAGTACTCGATCTTCACGGACGGAGTATTTCTTCTGGATTCGGAAGGGACGGTGATTCTCTCCCATCCCCCGGGCCGGGTGGACAAGAACCTTTTGAGTATCCCCCCCGTGAGTCAAATTCTGCGGACGGGGGAATCGGTCGTCTCGGACGTCTACGTACATCAGAGGACGGGGAAAAAGGGTATCTACGTGCTGGTGCCCCTGGAGGACCGGGACGGCAACACGGTCGGGGTCGCCGGCGGCGAAATCAACCCGACAAACTACATACTCAACCGGATTCTCCGGGCGGTTCCTACTAAAGACGATACGTTTATTGAACTGGTCGACAGCGCGGGGACGATTATCGCGTCAAACCGGGCGAGCCGTGTTTTTACCTGCACCGATCACGACCGCTTTCTCGAGGGCCTCATCGCCCGCCGGGAGAGCGCGGTTACCCGCTGTCACCGATGCCATGACGACGAAACACCGGCGGCCCCGTCGGCGCGGTCCGATCCGGTAAAGACCACCGATATGCTTGCGTTCGTGCCCCTGTCCACGACCCCGTGGGGGATCTCGGTACGGGAGCCGGAAAGCACCATCTTCGCGCCTGCGGAGGGGCTTCGGCGGAAATTCGTGTTCCTCGGGATCTTCGCCATGGGAAGTATGCTTCTGCTCACGGTGGGCATCAGCAGTAGAATCGTCAAGCCGATCCGGGAACTGACCGCGGCGGCGGATCGCATAGCCGCGGGGGACTTGGACGAGCCCGTATCCACCGGCTCCGGCGACGAGATCGCCGCCTTGAGCGCGGGGCTCGACCATATGCGTAAACGGCTTCGCGAGTCTCTGGACAGCATTACACGACACAACGAGGAGTTGGAACTCCGGGTAATACGCCGGACCAAGCAATTGGAGCAGAACCGCCGTCGACTGTCCATACTGCTTGATGAGGTGATCCAGGCACAGGAAGAGGAACGGAAGCGTATCGCCCGGGAGCTGCACGACGAGACGAGCCAGGCACTTGCGGCCCTCGGCATGTCGGTGGACATCGCCAAGATGGCCCTCGTTGACGGCACCCTCAAGGATGTGGGAATCGACGAACTCCGGACCAAGGTGAATCAGATCCTCGAGGGCCTTCATCATCTCATCCGGGACCTGCGCCCACCGGTACTGGATGATCTGGGGTTCGAATCGGCCGTAAAATGGCTCCTCGAACGGCACCTGGGTCAGCGGGGTATACGGTATCGTCTGACGGTCCCCGACGAATTCAAAAGGGCTATGAAGGCTGCCGGTGCGAAAAGCGGAAGAAGGCGGAAGAATGAACTGCTTCTCTTCAGGGTGATTCAGGAAGGTATCTTTAATGTAATCAAACATGCCGAGGCGAGCTTCGTCCGCGTACACCTCGGGGCTCGGAATGATAACCTGGATCTCTGGATTGAAGACAACGGCAAAGGGTATGATGTCCACGCGGTTATGGAGGCCATGGATCGAGGAGAAGAGATGGGGTTCGGTATCCTCGGTATGCAGGAGCGGATACTCCTTCTCGACGGCCGACTGACCGTCGGCCGTAATCCCGAGAAGGGCACCTATATCCACTGTCGTTGCCCGCTGAGCGCACTGGAAGGATTATGATCATGGGACAGAAGAAGATTCTTATCGCCGACGACCATTCGCTTATGCGCGAAGGGATTGTCGCCCTCCTGTCCCGGGAAGAAGACTTCCGGGTCGTCGGTGAAGCGGCTACCGGTGACGAGGCGATCCGGCAGACGGAAAGCCTGCGGCCCGATATTGTACTCATGGACATCGCCATGCCCGGCCTCGGGGGGCTCGAGGCCACCGTGGAGATCAAGAAGCGGTTTCCCGATACGAAAATACTCGTTCTCAGCCAGTACGACGACCGGGAATACGTGGGCCGTTTTCTCCGGGCGGGTGTTTCGGGGTATATCCTGAAGAGAGCTGAAGGGAGCGAGTTGATCTCGGCGATCCGGGCGGTGGCCCGGGGGGAGAATTATCTTTATCCCGCGATTGCGTCGAATGTGATCGAGGATTATCTGGGCGGCGTGACCGGAACGGACGATTCCTACGATCTCCTGTCGGACCGGGAAAAGCAGGTTCTCAAACTGATCGCCGAGGGCAACACCCACAAGGAGTGCGCGGTGGTCCTCGGGATCAGCGAAAGGACCGTTATCGCCCACCAGAGCAAAATATCCGAGAAACTGGATATCCACTCCAAAGCCGACATCATCAAGTTTGCCATCGCGAAGGGCATCATAAAGCTTTAACCCGGACTTCTCATGGTCCTTCCGCTGCGGAACCGGAAAGCACCGTAATAGGGTCTGCCCTTTTCGGTCACAACCTGCCTCCGACGCCCCCTCGCTACGAAACACCATGAGAAATCCGGGTTAACGCGAACGGGGGTGGGGCGGGGGCTTCGGTATAATAGGGGAACACATTTCTTTCACTGAGGAGGTGCCATGTTTCCCATAGACCGGCCGCGTCGGCTGAGAGCGAATAAACAACTTCGGGCCATGGTGCGGGAGACCGTACTCCGGCCGACGGATTTCATCGTTCCCCTGTTCGTTACGTTTGAAAAAGACGCAAAAAAACCGATTCCTTCCATGCCCGCCTGTTATCAGGAATCGGTAGACAATCTTGTGATCCACGCCAAGGCCGTCTACGATCTGGGGATTCCGGCCGTGATACTCTTCGGTATTCCCGAGACGAAAGATCCCGAGGGGTCGAGCGCCTGTGACCCCGAAGGCGTGGTTCAGCAGGGTATCCGGGCGATCAAGGACGCGATTCCGGATCTCCAGGTTATCACCGACGTCTGTATGTGTGAGTATACGGACCACGGCCACTGCGGCGTGATCCGCGACGGTGACGTTGACAATGACGCAACGCTGGAACTTCTGGCCAGAGAGGCCCTGAGTCATGCCCGGGCGGGGGCGGACATGGTCGCCCCGTCGGACATGATGGACGGTCGGGTTGACGCGATCCGGCGGGTTCTCGACGCGGAGGGTTTTTCACGGATTCCGATCATGAGTTACGCGGTCAAATACGCATCGGCCTTTTACGGACCGTTTCGCGAGGCGGCCGAGTCTACTCCCCGGTTCGGCGACCGGCGCAGTTATCAGATGGACCCTGCGAACGTTCGTGAAGGTATGCGGGAAGCCCTCCTGGACGTTGACGAGGGCGCGGATATCCTTATGGTTAAGCCGGCGCTTTCGTATATGGACGTTATTCGCCGGGTTCGCGAGGTGTGCGACGTGCCTCTTGCGGCCTACAACGTAAGCGGCGAGTATTCCATGGTTATGGCGGCGGCGGAGCGGGGCTGGATCGATGGGGACCGGGTCATGCTGGAGATTCTCACGTCAATTAAAAGGGCCGGCGCCGACCTGATCCTTACCTACCACGGCGAGCGGGCGGCCGGCCTATTGAACAGTTAGCCCGAATTTCTCATGGTCCTTCTACTGCGGAACCGGAAAGCACCGAGGCGTCTGCGTTGCGCTTGGTTCGGGTGCTCAACGTACCGTCAAGTACGTTTCCGCGCCCGAACCGGCGCGCGCCTTGAATCCACGGTCCTTTCCGCCCCCTCGCTACGAACCACCATGAGAAATTCGGGCTAGCCCGGAGACACAGCACCTAACTCGTCGCTGGGTCGCGGGGCGACGAGCCAGATCGCACCCATGGCCTGGGGCTGGTACACCCGGGCGAGCCCGATGCGGAGCACTTCCAGAAGGGCGAGGAACGTAACGATCAATTCCCGTTTGGTCCATGCGGGTTCGAAAAGGCTCTCGAACGCCAGATTTTCCCGGCCTTCGAGCTGTTCCACGATGAAGCGGATACGGTCTTTGACCGTCAGGGTCTCTTTTGTGATCTCCTCGACCTCCAGCGGCGCCCGTTCGAGTATTCTGCGGAAGGCCGTAAGGAGATCGAAGAGGCTGAAATCCAGGTAGAGGGGGTCTTCCCCGGGATCATCGGGATCCAGAGGCAGGTCCCCTTCCTCAAGCGGCGGACGGCTGTAGACGTCCCGCCAGAGGGATTCCCGCTCCCTGAGTTCACCCGACACTTCTTTGAACCGCTGGTATTCCAGGAGTCGCTCCACCAGTTCCGCCCGGGGGTCGTCCTGTTCCTCACCCTCTCCCTCCTTTTCGTCGGGCGGCAGGAGCATGCGGGATTTAATATGGATAAGCGTTGCCGCCATAACCAGGAACTCCCCGGCGACCTCCAGATTCAATTCCTTCATCAGTTCCAGGGTGTCCAGGTACTGGCGGGTGATCAGGGCGATGGGTATATCATAGATGTCGAGCTTGTTTTCCCGTATCAGGTGAAGGAGAAGGTCCATGGGCCCTTCAAAAATCGGGAGCTTGATCTGATAGGAATCCACCGCTCATTATAGGCGAGTGTTACGGGGCGAGACAATCCCGACAAAAAAATCAGTGTTACGGGGCGAGACAATCTTGACAAAACCCTTCCGGTAAAGATAGACTTTACGGCTTATCGAAACGAATGGAGCAGGTGAGACCATGAAAACGTATATGGCTAAAGCAGGGGAAGTGGAGCGCCGCTGGTATGTTGTTGACGCCGAGGGGCAGGTTCTCGGACGCATGGCCTCCCGCATAGCGGCCGTGTTGCGGGGCAAGAATAAGGCTACCTTCACGCCCCACGTGGACACGGGAGATTTCGTCGTTGTCGTCAACGCCGCCAAGGTGCGCTTGACCGGCAATAAACTCGACCAGAAGAAGTATTATCGCCACTCCGGTTACCCGGGGGGCATCCGGGAGGAGTCGGCCCGCCATCTGCTCGAGCGTAAACCCGAAGAGGTTATTCGGAACGCCGTATGGGGTATGCTTCCCAAAGGTTCCCTGGGCCGGCGCACGTTAAAAAAGCTCAAAGTCTACCGGGGCGACGAACACCCTCACGCGGCCCAGGCCCCGGAACAGTTGACACTGTAAGGAGAACCCACGACAATGGCTGATATCGTCTATAGCGCAACAGGCCGGCGGAAAAGCTCGGTGGCCCAGGTCCGTCTTCTTCCGGGAAGCGGCGAGATTCGGGTAAACAAGGAGGGCGTCGACTCCTATTTTCCCCGGGAGACCCTCCGCATGATGGTGCGTATGCCGCTTGAGCAGACCAGTACCCTCGGAAAGTACGATGTGGAGGTGCGGGTCCGCGGCGGCGGTATGACGGGGCAGGCGGGTGCCATCCGACACGGTATCGCCCGGGCCCTGGTCCAGGCAAATCACGATCTCAGGGGGAAGCTCAAGGCCGAGGGATTCCTCACCCGGGATCCGCGGGTTAAAGAGCGGAAGAAATACGGTCAGAAAGGGGCGCGGGCCCGCTTCCAGTTCTCGAAACGTTGATGACGGCATAGCGACGACGCCGAGAAGAGTTCCAGGGAAGCGCAGGCCCGACGGCCTGCGCTTCTTTTTTACGGGCACGCACATAAAGAAGAAAAGAGGGGGATTGTCATGATTAAGGCAGCCGTGTTAGGTGCCAGCGGGTATGCCGGGGGTGAACTGCTCCGGCTGTTACATCTCCACCCGGACGTGAAGGTTGTTCTGGCCACGTCGGAACGGTACCGGGGCCGCCGGGTTCCCGAGGTCTTTCCCCACCTGACGGCCTATCAGGGCCTCCGCTTTACGTCCATGGATCCCGCCGGATCGGCGGCGAAAGCCGACGTGGTCTTTCTGGCCCTTCCGCACAAGGCCTCCCAGGACGCGGTGGCCGCGGTGGTTCGGGCGGGCAAACGGGCCGTGGATCTTTCCGCGGATTTCAGACTGCGGGATCCGGAGGTCTACGAGGCGTGGTACAACACGCCCCACGGGCAACGGACCGTCCTCAGGCGGGCGGTCTATGGGCTTCCGGAACTCTACCGGGCGCGGATACGCAAGACCGCTGTAGTCGCCAATCCAGGATGCTACCCCACCGGGGCTCTCCTGGCGCTGTTGCCTGCGGTCAGGAAGGGGATCGTGGAAACCGACGGCATCGTGATCGATTCCAAATCGGGTACATCGGGGGCGGGACGGGGTGCGAAGACCGGGACGCTTTACTGCGAGGTCAACGAAGGGTTCCGTGCGTACGGGATCGGGAGTCACCGGCATACGCCGGAAATCGAGCAGGAACTTTCCCGGGCGGCGAAAAAGGCCGTGGTTGTTGATTTCACGCCGCACCTGGTGCCGATGGATCGGGGTATCCTTACTACGGTCTACGCGCGGATCCGGAAAGGCGTTTCCACCGACCGGATCGAGAAGGCCTATCGGTCGGCTTACGGGCGGGAACCCTTTGTCCGGCTTCTTTCTTTGGGAGACGTTCCCTCCACGAAACATGTACGGGGAAGCAACTTCTGCCACGTGGGACTCACGATAAACACGCGGACCGGGAGATTGGTCATCGTAAGCGCCATCGACAATCTCGTCAAGGGGGCCTCCGGTCAGGCGATTCACAATATGAATATCATGTTCGGTCTGCCCGAAACACGGGGCCTCGAGGGTCTGGGGATATTTCCATGAGTCGGTCCGGCACAACGAGCAATGTACACCCCCCCCGGGGGTTCCGGTTCCGGACCGCGGCGGCGGGTATTAAAAGGCCGGGCCGCCGGGACCTGGCTGTAATCGTCTCTGATGTTCCGGCTGTAGCCGCCGGGGTCTTTACCACCAACGCCGTCGAGGCGGCGCCGGTCCGGCTTGGGAAGCGGATGATCGCTTCCGGTGCGGCTCAGGCTATCGTGGCGAACTCGGGAAACGCCAACGCGTGTACCGGGCACCGCGGTATGAAGGACGCCCGGGAGATGACCCGGACCGTTGCCCGGGCCTTCGGCCTGTCGGCGGACGCCGTGCTTGTCTGTTCCACCGGGGTGATCGGCGAACCCCTGCCCATGGACCGTATCGTTCCCGGGATCCAGCGACTGGCGGAAGCTCCCGACGAACCGCCCCTTGCAGTGGCCCGTGCCATCATGACCACGGACACGTACCCGAAGGCCCTTTCCCGGCGGTTGAGAATCGGCGGGAAAGTGGTTACGATGACCGGTATTGCCAAGGGTGCGGGCATGATAGCGCCGAATATGGCCACGATGCTCGGATTCATGCTGACCGGCACCGGGGTAAGCCCGGCGGCGCTTGACCGGGTCGTCCGCTACGCAACGGACCGTTCTTTTAACCGCCTTACGGTTGACGGCGACCGCAGTACGAACGATACCGTCCTCGCCCTGGCAAACGGCCAGGCGGGAAACAGGGTACTCACGACCCGTTCGCCGGAATACGGGAAGTTCCAGGACCACGCGGCGGCTCTCTTCTGGGACCTGGCCCGGATGATCGCCGACGACGGGGAGGGTGCCCGGCACCTGATCGAAGTCCACGTGACCGGTGCCGCGAGTCGGGCGGACGCCCATCGGGTCGCGATGGCTGTAGCCGATTCGAACCTGGTGAAGACGGCGGTCTACGGGCGGGACGCCAATTGGGGGCGTATCCTGTGCGCCGCGGGGTATTCGGGCGCCCGGCTTCGGGAGTCCCGGACCCGGATCGATATCAACGGTATCCGGGTTATGGACGGGGGGCTCACCACCCGGCGGGATGCCGCCGCCGCCCGCGCCATGAAAAAGCGGGAGGTCCTGATAACCATCCATCTGGGCGTGGGCAGAGCCGAAGGCAAGGCACTTACCTGCGACCTGACGGAGGACTATATAAAGATAAATGCCGAGTATCGCTCGTGATACGACAGGGCCCCGGGGTATTCGGATTCCGGGACGAAATAAACGCAGACGAGGAGTAAGAAGACATGAGTAATCAGCAGTTGAGACTGGGTATTCCCAAAGGGAGTCTCCAGAATGCCACGGTGGAACTTTTTCGTAAATCGGGGTGGAAGATTTCGGTGTCGTCGCGGAATTATTTCCCGTCGATCGACGACGACGCCATCTACTGCGCCCTCATCCGGGCTCAGGAGATGCCCCGTTACGTGGCCGACGGGACCCTGGACGCGGGGCTTACGGGAAAAGACTGGATCCTGGAAAACGGGGTGGACGTGGTGGAAGTGGCGGATCTTGTCTACTCAAAGGCGAGTTCGAAACCGGCCCGTTGGGTGGTTGCGGTTCCGGGTGATTCCCCGATCAAGACCATCGAGGATCTTCAGGGCAAGCGGGTCTCGACCGAACTCATGGACTACACCCGGCGCTATTTCTCCGATAAAGGAATTGACGTGAATGTGGAGTTTTCCTGGGGGGCTACCGAGGCCAAGGTTGTCGAGGGGCTGGTGGACGCCATCGTGGAGATAACCGAGACCGAGAGCACGATCAAGGCCCACGGGCTCCGTATCATCCACGAGATGATGGAGACCAATACCAAGCTGGTGGCAAACAAGGCGGCTTGGGAGGATCCCTGGAAACGGGAGAAGATCGAGCAGATCGCCACGCTGGTGGGCGGCGCCCTGGCGGCGGAAAATATGGTCGGGATCAAGATGAACGTGCCCAAGGAAAAAGTCAGGACCGTAACGGACCTGCTCCCGAGCATCAACGCCCCCACCGTCGCGCACCTCTACGAGTCCGAGTGGCTTTCCGTGGAGACCGTGGTGTCCGAGGCCGTGGTCAGGGAACTGGTGCCCGCACTGCTCAAGGCAGGCGCCGAGGGTATCATCGAATATCCCCTGAACAAACTGATCTGAATGTATGGCGCGGCCCCGTATTTCCGACGTGGCGTTGGAGCCGCAATCAAGTGGACCCTATTGTTGCAAAAGATTTGTCGCGAGAGGGGCCGGTGCATCCGCCTTCGGCGGAAGTCAGAAGGGAGAAGGGAGAGGGGAAACGTGAAAGGCCGGGAAAAGACGTGGGCGGTCGGCGGTCCGTGTTCAACCCTCTATGTTTTAACCCCGAACCCGGAACTCCCCCTTCGCCCATTGCCTCTCGCCTATCGCCTGCGCCCTTCATCCGTGTGGCGGATTTTCTTGAGGCCGTCGGGCCCGGATTTTATGCCACTGTAAGGTGGATAAAGAAACGAACGATTCGCGGGGCCTCGGGGCCTTCGTGCTCGCCGCGGGCCGGGGAGAGCGTCTCCGGCCCCTTACGGACGACGTACCGAAACCCCTGCTCTCGATCCTCGGCCGCCCCCTTATTGATCGTATCATCGATCGCCTCGTCGGGCTCGGGATCGACAAGATCGGGGTAAACGCCTTTCATCTCGCCGAACGTCTCTCTGCCTGGAAAAGCCGCTCACCCCACAGTGCCCGGATCGACATGTGGGTCGAACCCGAACTGCTCGGGACCGGCGGAGGGATCCGGGAGGCCATCCTGCGGCTTCAGCCCGAGGGGGGCGACCTTCTGGTACACAACGGTGATATCCTGTCGGACGCGGATCTCGGAGCCCTTCTCGCGACGCACAGGAAGAGCGATAACCTGCTGACGCTGGCGGTCCACGATTTCCCTCCCTATAATTTCCTTTCCGTTGACAACGGTCTCATCCGGGATATTTCGGAGACACCCGGACCGGGCCGCCTTGCGTTTACCGGAATCGCCGTCTATAACGCGGGATTCGGCCGCTACCTTCCCGAAGGCCCTTCCCACGTGGTGGACGCCTGGGTCAGGGCCCGGGAGGGGGGCGAACGGGTGGGGGTGATGCGGGTCGACGGTGGGAGCTGGACTGATGTGGGGACGCCGGAGACGTACGCGGGGGAGCTTTTCCGCCGCCTGGAACAGACGGGGGAAAACATTTTCGTCGCACCCTGCGCGTCGGTTGATCCGGAGCTTGATTTTCAGGGGCGGGTTGTCCTGGAAGGGGGACGCGTCGATCGGGCGGCCCTCCGTAACGTGATCGTTCTCCCTGGGGGCAGGATCGGAGCGGGCGAGCGGGTCGAAGACGCGATCGTCGGTCCGGGGTTTCGTGTTCCGTTGGGCCGCTCGGCGTTGCTGCGGCCCGAGACGGGTGCGCATGAACGACTCCGTAAATGGGTTGCGGTAAAAGCCTGTGACGCGGAAAACGCTCATGCGGCAAGGATCGGTGCCGGGGGCTCCAGGAGGACGTTTTACCGTGTGTCCGGCTACTGCGTTCGGGGTGAAACCAGATCGGTCGTATTTGTCGCAGCACCCCCGGGGGATCCGGAAACGGCCCGTTACGGGGCGGTTGCCCGCTACCTTTCCTCGATCGGTATCCGGGTTCCCGAAATATACGCGGAGGACGCCGCGGCGGGGTGTCTCCTGATCGAGGATCTCGGGGACCGCACCCTGTACGAATGGCTCAAGCTCCGGCCGGACCGGGAGCGGTGCGGCGCAGTCTACCGGGCAATACTCTCCCTTGCGGCCCGGCTCCATGGGGTACAAGTGCCGCAGAGCCCGGCGGTCCCGGCGGACCTGCCGTTTGATTACGAGCATTTCCTGTGGGAATCCGGGTATTTTCTCGAGCAGTTCGTGGGAAGGTACGCACCGGAGTACTGCGCCCTCGGGGCCGATCCGGGGATTTTTCGGGAGCGCAGACGGCTCGCCGCAGGGGCGACGGAAGGGATGCGGTCGTTTGTCCATCGGGATTTTCAATCCCAGAACATCATGCTCGTCGGCCGACCGCTGGAACCGGCCCTCGTGGATATACAGGGGGCGCGGGCGGGGCCTGCCGCCTACGACGTCGCCTCCCTGCTCTGGGACCCCTACGTGTCTCTTGACCGGGGATTCCGGGAAGACCTGCTCGCCCATTATATTCATGAACGGGGTAAAGCGGCCCCGGATTTTTCGGAGGAGCGTTTCCGGGAATCCCTCGTCTTCTGCCGGATTCAGCGGCACCTCCAGGCCCTCGGCGCCTTTGGATTTCTCAGCCGCGGCCGGGGGTACGGGCGCTTCGAACGTCTTATTCCGCGGGC
>CAYYSS010000007.1:0-23153 GCA_964474325.1 uncultured Nitrospirota bacterium | reverse complement strand
GCCTGCAGGGATTCGAACCCCGGACCCACGGCTTAGAAGGCCGTTGCTCTATCCGACTGAGCTACAGGCGCCACTAACACGGAAATTAGGAAATAGTAAATGGAAATTGGGGAAAAACAGGATTGAACAATCATAAAGACCTTTTTACGATTTTCTAATTCCCAGTTTCTATTTCCTGTTTCCTGTAGTCTGGTCGGGGCGAGAGGATTTGAACCTCCGACTCCCTGCTCCCAAAGCAGGTGCGCTACCAGACTGCGCCACGCCCCGTCCAAACAGTTAAGTTACTTCAAAAAATCTCAAAAAGTCAACGAGTTCGCTTTTCTCCGGGACGCCGGATATGTTATTGTTCTAGTTTGACAAAGCCTGAACCTGCCGGCTTTGATCATCGGGTCGGAACCATCGCCCGTCATGCCGGAACATCCATACGGGTATTCGGTGCCAGCAAAGATAAAGAATACGAGATCCCCAATCCCGTCCGCGGGCGGCACCCTGCCGGTGCAGGAACTCCGTTCGTTCGCCCGGAGCGGTCGTATTTCCGCGGATACCCGAATCCGGCGGGATCAGTTCCAGCCGGCGAGCCTGGATCTCCGGCTTGGGGCAAAGGCGTATCGCCTGCGAAGCAGTTTTCTCCCCCAGGGAAAGACCGTGATGACGGCGGTACGGGAACTCGGTCTTTACGAGATCGATTTATCGAAAAACGGTATTCTCGAGCGGGGCCACGTCTATCTTATCCCGCTTCAGGAATCCCTCGCCCTTCCGCCCGATGTTCACGGCAGGACCAATCCGAAAAGCAGTACGGGCAGACTCGATGTCTTTACCCGGGTCATCGTCGACCGGCATCCCCGGTTTGAAGATATCCCCCACGGGTTCCGGGGTCGTCTCTATCTCGAGGTGGTCTCCCGCTCGTTTACGATCCATGTCAAACCCGGCTTGAGCCTGAATCAGCTCCGCCTCTACCGGGGAACACCCGGCGTTACGGACGAGGAACTCACGGCCCTGATTGACCGGAAAAAACTCCTCTACAATCCCGACGGAACCTGCGTGTGCTCCGACCGGGCGGTGGTGAGAAACGGGCTTTTTATGAGCGTTGACCTTTCGGGACAAACGGGAGCCACGGTCGGCTTCCGGGCCCGGCGGCGAAGCGGTATCGTGGATCTCGGCCGCACCGGGGCGCACTCGGCGTCGGAGTACTGGGAGCCCATAGCCGCCCCCGGACCGGGCCGCTCCATTATCCTCGAGCCTGAGGAGTTTTACATCTTCGCCTCCAGGGAACGGATCCGGGTACCGCCCGACTATTCCGCCGAGATGGTCGAATTCGATGCGGGGTCCGGTGAACTGAGAACCCATTACGCCGGTTTTTTCGACTCCGGCTTCGGGTTCGGCAACGGGAGAAAACGTGGCACCCCGGTGGTGCTCGAGGTCCGGCCCCATGATGTGCCGTTCCGGGTGGAAGACGGGCAGACCTTCTTCCGGGTAATCTATGAGCGTATGCTTTCCCGGCCGGAATTTTCTTACGGCTCGGGGATCGGCTCCCATTACCACAGCCAGGGTCTGACCCTGAGCAAACACTTTCGGATGGATTGAACGGAACCAACGGCATGGACAACAACGATACGGCGAAAAAAACACCGGGACTCGACCGGATAATCCTGGCCCTGGACACGGCGGATCCGGACTATGCCCTGGACCTGGTCGATACCTTCGGCACGGAGCTTTCCGTGTTCAAAGTGGGGCTTCAGCTCTTCGTGGCGGCCGGACCGGAAATCGTCCGCGAAATACATAATCGGGGCAAAGAGGTTTTTCTGGATCTCAAATTCCACGATATTCCGAACACCGCGGCCTCCGCCGCAGTGGCGGCCGCCCGGCTCGGTGTCTTTATGTTGAACGTCCATGCCTCGGGGGGGGCCGCGATGATGCGCGAGACGGCCGAGCGGGTGGTCAAGGTCTGCCTCAAGGAAAACCTCCGGCGGCCGCGGCTTCTCGGCGTAACGGTTCTTACGAGCATGGGACCCGATGTCCTCCGGCAGGAGCTTTCGGTAGCGGTTACCGTGGACACCCAGGTAAAGAACCTGGCCCGGATGTCAAAGCAGTCGGGCCTTGACGGCGTCGTCGCCTCAGCCCGGGAAGCACGGCTCATAAAAGAGGCCTGCGGGCCCGACTTTCTCGTGGTAACGCCGGGAATACGCCCCAAATGGGCGGCAAAGGACGACCAGCAGAGGATCGTCACCCCCCGTGACGCCCTTCGGGCCGGTGCGGATTACCTGGTTATCGGCCGCGCCATTACCGGGCACGAACACCCGCCGACGGCGCTTAAACGCCTTGCCGACGAACTCGCCCTTCCCGACGACCCCTACCGTTTCTGAACGGCGTCACGTGAAACACGACACTACGTCCGAGACCCTCCGTCCCGTTTCCGCGGAAATCCCCTACCGTGACCCGGCCGAGGTGTACGCGGGGCTCCGCACCACCCCGTCGGTGCTCCTCGACAGTGCGGGGGGGCCTTTGCACCTGGCACGCTATTCGTTCATGGCCGTTGACCCGTATCTCACCCTGCGGTGTCGAAACGGTACGCTGAAAATAGTGCACCGGGGGAAACGGGCCCTGATCGACACCCATCCCCTGAAGAAACTCCGGGAACTCCTCGCCGCGGTTCACGTTGAACCCGACCCGGCACTTCCCCCCTTTCAAGGCGGCGCGGTCGGGCTCTTCAATTATGATTTCGTCCGCTATGTCGAGCGTTTTCAGACCGCGACGCATGACGATCTCTTGCTTCCCGAAGCAGACCTGCTCCTCACGGACCGGGTGATCGCCTGGGACCACAAGACCCGCACGTCGTGGGTCATCGTCGTGCCCGGCGCGCGGGAGACCGGGCTGGGATACACGCCGGTTCCTGCGCCGCCTTCCGAATCGGCGGATACGGCCCGGGACGAGGTCCGGAGACTGGCGGACCGTATCGCAACGATTTCCGGCAAGAAGACCCGAGAAAAAGGCCCCCGGCTCAATCTGCGGGTGGAACACGAAATGGCCCGGGAGGACTACGAGGCCATGGTCCGCCGGGCTAAAGAATACATTACAGCCGGCGATATCTTTCAGGCGAACCTCTCCCAGCGGATCATGGCGGATGTGACGGGCATTGACCCCTGGGATATCTACCTCGCGCTCCGCGGCATCAACCCGAGCCCCTTTGCCTTCTATGCCGATTTCGGCGACTACGTCATTGCCAGTTCGTCACCGGAGCGGCTGATCCGCTTCACGCCCGAACAGGCCGATACCCGTCCCATCGCCGGAACCCGGCCCCGGGGCGCGGATGTGTCGGAAGACGATCGAATGCGTTCCGAACTCCTTCTGAACGAAAAAGAACGCGCGGAGCACATCATGCTCCTCGATCTCGAACGCAACGACCTGGGTAAATTCTGCGACTACGGCTCGGTGGTCATCGACGAACTCATGGTCACGGAGGACTACTCCCACGTGATCCATATCGTCTCCAACGTCCGGGGACGGCCCGCCCGGGGGAAGGACTGGGCAGACGCGGTACGCAGTACGTTTCCCGGCGGCACGATCACCGGTGTGCCCAAGGTCCGATGCATGCAGATCATCGACGAACTTGAACCGTTCCGGCGGGGGCCCTACACGGGTTCCATGGGGTATATCTCCTTTGACGGGCGGATGGATCTTAATATCGTCATCCGGACCTTCGTCATCAAAGACGGCACGGCCTACGTACAGGCCGGGGCCGGTATCGTCGCCGATTCGGACCCTTCCCGGGAATACGTCGAGACCCTGAAGAAGGCCGAAGCCCTCATCAGAACCATCGAAGGCCTGTGACGACCGGCGACGTACGGCCAATCGTCAATCGTCGATCGAAACTCGTTGTTCCTGCGCCGGAGCGGACGGCAGTTCCACGGTAAAGACCGCGCCGCCTTCGGTACGGTTCCGGGCACTGATGGACCCCCCGTGACAGGTCACGATCTTGTGGACGATCGAAAGCCCGAGCCCGGTCCCACCGTCTTTCGTGGTATGGAAGGGAAGAAAGATTTTCCGGATATCCTCGGGCGGCAGACCGGGTCCGGAATCCGCAACGTGGATACGCACCGTCGCGGTATCGGCGTCTTCCGCCGACACGGACACAACACCGCCGCCGGGGGTCATCGCTTCCCGGGCGTTCCGGATCAGATTCCACAGGGCCTGTTTGAGAAGCATCTCGTCGGCGAACACGGTCAGAGCCGGATCGATAAGTACCTGGGTTTCAATAGAACCGCTGTCGTCTTCGCACGTCTCGAGTACGGTTTCCACCAGATCACGTACCGCAACCGGGGCACGATTGGGTTCGTTCATGGGACCGGCGAAATCCAGAAATTCCTTGATAACCCGGTTCATCGTGCGGATCTCCTCCCGGATCGCACCCACGGCCTTGCTCCGGGGATCGTCTTCGGAAATATTTTTCGCCAGGAGATCCGCATAGCCGGCAATCACCCCCATGGGATTCCGGAGTTCATGGGCGATTCCCGCGGACATCTCACCCAGGTGGGTCATCTGTTCCCTGAGTCGAACCCGCTCTTCCAGCTCCCGGATAGCCGTAAGGTCGTTAAACACGATAACGGAACCCGTTGTCTCGTTTTCATTGTTCCGGAGTTCGGAGACACTCATCCCCACAAGAAGCCCGCCCCGGCCCGGGTGCCGGGTCTGGGTCCGCACCTCTATTCGCCTTCGTTCGGCCGGTTCCCCTGCAAGGGCCCGGCGCACCGCGGAAGCGATCGCCTGACCCAGATCGTCAACAGACTGGCTCTGTCCCTCGGCCGGCTCCGGCACGCCGAGGATTTCCCGGGCGGCGGGGTTCATCGTGAGAATACGGAGATCCCTGTCGAGAGTAACGACACCGCTTGGAACCGAGCGGAGGATATCTTCGCTTGCGCTCTGGATCGTATCGGCCCGGTCCTCGGCAACGGCCCGGAGCCGTTCGAGTTCTTCCTCCTTGGCCTTCAACTGGGCCATAAGATCGTGAAAGGTCTCGATGACGAAATCCATGGAACCCCGCCGGTCTTCTCCCTCGTTTCTCGATCTATCCCGGCTCTTCACGGCGCGAACAATCGACCAGGCCATCCCCATGATCAGGACGATCAGTATGAGCAGGACGGGCAGACCGACCGTGATGTGAACGCTACCATCCATGGAGTCCCCAATACCACGCAAAGATTTCCTGACCGAATAAAAGGGTGACCACGGCCGCACCGGCAAGAAACGGCCCGAAAGGGATAGGCGTACCCCGGTCCCGGCCCTGAACGGCCTGAACGATAGACCCGATCACGGCACCGATCAGGCTTCCCGCGAAGGTTGTGAGAAACACGCCCTTTGGTCCGAGAAACGCCCCGAGACCGGCCATGAGTTTTATGTCGCCTCCGCCCATAGCCTCTTTCTTGAACACCTTTTCTCCGAGAAAGGCGATGGCGTAGAAAAAGAAAAACCCGGCAGACGCACCGATCAGGGACATCTTCCAGCCGAGAATATGCCCCCGGGAAAACGGGTCGACGAACCAGAACGACGCCGCGACGATCCCGATGGGCGTCATGGGGATGGAAATCTCGTCGGGAATGATCTGATGATCGAGATCGATAAACGTAATGACCACCAGAGACGACAGAAGCGCCATGGCAAGCAGGGTCGTTACCGAGAGGCCGAACCGCCACAGGGCCGCCGCGTACAGCAACCCGTTGAGGGCCTCGACGAACGGATACCTGAGCGAGATCCGGGATCCGCACCCGCTGCACCGGCCCCTGAGCCAGATATAGCTCAGAATCGGGATATTTTCGTAGAAACGGATACCGTGGCCGCAATGGGGACAGGACGAGGGCGGACGTATGATGGACATCCCAAGCGGCATGCGATAAATGCATACGTTGAGAAACGACCCGATCGCCGCGCCGTAGAGTACCGCCGCCGTATACCAGAACGCCGCATCAGGCATCACTGTTACTCTTGCCCGCCTCCCCGGCGGAATCCGCCTCGGACGACGGCGACTCGGGATTGCCGGGGGGCTCGTCTTCGGACGTCCGGTCCACGGACTCCGTGGGCTCTACGTCGTCGAATCGGCCTTCCATGACCTCGAGACGGCGGGCCGTTTCCTCGATCTCCGCGGTAAGACGCTCGATTTCCTCCAGGGTATCCCGAAGCTCAATGTCGTCGGGTACGTCCGCCCGGTGCCGGATGACGTAGAGCCGTTCGCCCAGCATCCGGTAGGCCTCGTTGATCCGGTCCTCAAGGCGCCGGACTTCAAAAGCCGTCCGCGCAAGACCCGTCTCTTTCCGTAACCGATCGGCAAGAAAACGCACGGTCCAGACAAGGGTTTCGAAACCCTTGTTCAGATCACGGCGCAGTCTGTTCCAGGGAACGGTCATGGCTCGGCCCTCCCGGCGCGGCACCGGTGTTCCGTCCACGGCGGCGGTACCGGACCGAGGTCTGAAATTTCCCCGGTCGGGTCTCCCGACCCGTGCAGGATCGATCCGACTTTGCATAACGCAGAAACGTCACGGATAGAGAACCTGTTTTCGCATACACGATAACGTACGTTCATAATTTACCCCTGTTGCCGTGGTTCAGGTTATCCGGTCCGGACAATGCGCAACCGTTCCGGCCAGCGCCGCGCCAGTTCTTCCCGGGCCGCGGGAAGGGAGGCCAGTTCCGGATCGTTTTCAACAATGCGGAAAGCCTCGACCCGGGCGATCTCCAGCAGGTCCGCATCCCGGAGGATATTCGCCGCCCTGAGATCCGGCATGCCCGACTGCCGGGTGCCGAAAAATTCCCCCGGTCCCCGAATCTCCAGATCGGCCTCGGCGATGCGAAACCCATCGCTGGTTTCTTCCATAACCGCCAGACGTCGCCTGCCGTCGTCCGAAAGCGGCGGATAGGCCACCAGCAGGCAGGACGATGCAGACGTTCCCCGGCCCACTCGGCCCCGTAATTGATGAAGCTGACTCAGCCCGAACCGCTCCGCGTGCTCAACAACCATGACCGTTGCATTCGGCACGTCGACACCCACCTCCACCACGGTGGTCGCCGCGAGCACCTGTATCTCGCCGGACGTAAACCCGGCCATGACCCGCGCCTTTTCGTCAGCGTCCATCTTACCATGGAGCAGGGCCGTCCGGTGGGGTGCAAACCGGGCCGACAGCTCCTCGTACCCTTCGGCCGCACTCCGGAGATCGACGTTTTCCGACTCCTCTGCAAGCGGGAACACCACGTAGGCCTGCCGCCCCTGCGCCAGCTCCCGAGTCACGGCGGCGTAGACCTGTTCCCGCTGGGAAGGAAAGACGACCTTCGTGGTCACGGGTGTGCGCCCCGGCGGCAGTTCGTCGATCACGGAAAGGTCCAGATCCCCGTACACGGTAAGGCAGAGGGTGCGGGGAATCGGGGTCGCCGTCATGACGAGGACGTGGGGATGGGCACCTTTTTCCCGGAGTCGCGCCCTCTGCCCCACGCCGAAACGGTGCTGTTCGTCGATGATGACCAGGCCCAGACGGTCGAACGAAACGGACTCCTGGATCAAGGCATGGGTACCTATTACCAGCGGCGGGGTATCGGACGGCGCCCCGTCGGACTTCCGGCCCGCGGTGCGGAGAACGGGAACGATACCGAGGGGTTCCGTCAGTCGCCGGATATTGTGGTAATGCTGTACCGCCAGGACCTCGGTGGGCGCCATAAGGGCCGCCTGCCACCCGGCATCCACGGCGACCAGCATGGCCGCGAGAGCGACCAGGGTCTTTCCGCACCCCACATCGCCCTGAATCAGACGATTCATCGGCCGGGCAGTAGCCAGATCCCTGAGGATCGTCTCGATTACCCTCTCCTGGGCACCCGTCAGGGAAAACGGAAGTGTTTCCCGAAGCTTCGCGAGCCGGGGCGAGTCGGGACCGAAGGCAACGGCCGCTTCCCGGAGGGTGCCGGAACGTATTCGGGCGAGCCCGAGTTCAAGGAGAAACAATTCGTCAAAAGCGAGGCGCCGGCGCCAAGGGTTCGTTCCCTCGTTCAGCTTCTCAACGCTGGCGGACGCAGGAGGAAAGTGGACGTTCCGCACGGCCTCACGGATTTCGGGCAGTTCGTGGCGGCGGCGGAGTTCGGCGGGGAGAATATCCGGCAGGGCAACATCCCTCTGCTCGACGATCTGATAGAGCAGGCGCCGCATGGACCGGGCCGTCCATCCTTCCGTCAAAGGATAAACGGGAACGATCCGTTTTGTGTGGATCTGGGGCTCGTCGTCGGAAAGGACCTCGAACTCGGGGTTCTCGATCTCCACGCCCGGGCCCCGGTAAGCGGGCTTTATCAGCCCCGTGAGTATCACGGCCGTCCCCTTGACCAGGGTCTTCTTGAGATAGCCCTGATTAAACCACTTGGCGGTGATCCTTCCCCGGCCGTCGTCGATGACGGCCCGGAAAATCTGGAATCCTTTGCGGGGAGTCTTGACGATATCCACGGCAACGATCTCACCGGCAACGGTCTCCACGGTCCGGACGCGGACCCGGGAAATCGGGCGGATATTGCGCCGATCTTCGTAGCGGCGGGGCAGATGAAAGGCGGCGTCCCGGACCGTTTCGATACCGAGTTTCCCGAGAATGCCGGCCCGGGCGGGCCCCACACCTCGTATGAACTGTATCGGGGTTTCGGGGTCGAGGGGTTCCCGGTCGTTCCCGCTTTCCGCCGGACGTCCCGGCACCGGAGCGGGTTCGGCCGACCGGGGTCGATCTCGGCCCCGTGCGGAAGGGTCCCTGAGGAGGGTCAGGATCCGTTCGGCACGATCACGTTTCCGGTGAGGCGCAAGGCCGTCGAGGCCTTCCGTGAGGGTGAGAATATCCGATACGAGTTCCGCGAATCCGGGCGATTCCTCCGCCGAGAGGGAACGAAAATTCCCGAGATTTTTCCGAAGGAAGTTTTCGAGACCATGGACCCGCCCGGGCTGTCGTGCCGCATACCCGAGCGGCCCCTCAAGCAATTGCCGCAGGCGCCCGAATCCGGCGTCCCGTGGCCCCTCGCCCATGTCAGTTTTCGGGCTCCTCCTCGAGATCTCTCGACTCCCTGTTCTCCCCGTCCTCGCCGGCTTCGGTCTCGGTGTCCTCCCCGGAAGACGTCGCGGCGGCGGTCGGCCCGGGATCGCCCGGGGGCTCCTCCTCCGTCTCCGCCGGCTTCTCCTCCGTCTCCGCGGGCGTCTCCCCGTCCGGTTCCGCTCCGGCGGTCGCCTCCCGCCTCAAGGACTCCTCGATCTGATCGTGCCGGATCTTGTCGTACTCCGTATCGCTCATGATATCGAGGTCCCACCCGGTCAGTTTCATGGCAAGCCGTACATTCTGTCCCCGTTTTCCGATGGCCAGGGAAAGCTGGCTCTCGGCCACAACGGCCATAGCCGACTGGTCCTCTTCGTTTATGCCGATACGATCCACGACCGCGGGGCTCAAGGCCTTGGCAATCAGGAGACGGGGATCGTCGGTCCAGGGGATGATGTCGATTTTCTCACCCCTCAGTTCCCGCACGATGGATTGCACCCGGGTGCCTTTCATCCCCACACAGGCACCCACCGGATCAACCATGGAATCCTTGGACACAACGGCCATTTTCGTCCGGTCGCCGGGCTCCCGCACGATGGCCTTGATCTGGACGATACCCTCGTATATCTCCGGGACTTCCAGCCGGAAAAGTTCCGCAACGAAATTTGCGTGGTTGCGCGACAGCCTGATTTCCGGCCCCCGGGAACTCACGCGGACATCTTCGATGTAGGCCTTGACCATGTCCCCCCGGCGCAGATTCTCGTTCGGCAGGGTCTGCCTCAGGGGTAACACTCCCTCGGCCTTACCGATATTGACGAACACCAACCCCCGTTCACGCCGGGTGACGGTGCCGCTCACGATCGTTCCGGCCTTGTCCTTATATTCTTCGAAGATCGCGTCCCGCTCGGCTTCCTTCACTTTCTGAAACAGGACCTGTTTCGCCGTCTGCGCCGCGATCCTGCCGAAGGCCTGCAGGTCCACCTCAAGGGGTGTTTCCAGGACGTCACCCTCGGAGAGTTCCGGATCGATCTCCCTGGCCTCCTCCACCGTGAGATCGCCGTCTTCCTTCTCCTCCACATCGGCCCCGACCACGGTACGTAGGGAAAAAATACCGATATCCCCGCTCCTGCGGTCGATGCGGACCGCGAGGTTGCCGTATTCGCTGTATTTCCGCCGGGCCGCCGACAACAGAGCGGCTTCCAGGTTCTCAAGCAGGGTTTCCTGAGAGACACCCCGCTCTTTGCTGATCTGATCTACTGCAAGAATCAGTTCCTTACCCATTGCCTTCGAGCCTCCTCACCGTTTATCACAAACCTTCACATGCCGCCCGGCCCCGCGGGGGGCCCCGACCGGCCGCGTCAGAATTCCACCTCGAG
The DNA here is from genome assembly GCA_964474325.1 of uncultured Nitrospirota bacterium. GTDB lineage: Bacteria > Nitrospirota > Thermodesulfovibrionia > SZUA-242 > CAYYSS01 > CAYYSS01. Next base: position 12,745 of record CAYYSS010000007.1, on the reverse strand, counting down.
CCGGGCCTTTTTTACCTGCCCGTACTCAACCCATACCTCATCGCCATCGACGTCCAACCGTATCCGGTCGCCGTCTATTTCGGTGATCCTGCCCACGAAAACACCCCCCGGTCCATCCGTCTCGCGCACGGTGACACGAACGAGGCTTCCCGCAAATCGTCTGAAATCCCCCAGGGACCGGAGCGGCCGATCGAGCCCCGGCGAACTCACTTCCAGGGTGTACGACCCCGGGACAATATCCTCCACGTCCAGAAAAGCCTCCACCTCCCTGCTCACCCGCGCGCACGTGTCCACATCCACGCCGCTTTCCCGGTCGATGGTCAACCGGAGTATGGACCGGGACGGCCCGCGTTTCAACTCTACGTCCACCAACTCTATCTGCATGGCACGCACAATAGGGTCGATGAGTTCGCTCACCCGATCAATGTGTCCAGTCTTCACTTCGTTTTCCCGGCGGTTTTTCCCGCAAAAAAAGAGAAAGAGTGGGCCGCTCCCACTCTTCAGCGTTTAATCTACAACGGCCACCGCGAAAAAAGCAAACCCACACCCGGCGGCTTTTTCCTTGACACCCATCCGGCCTAACCCGTATAGTGCCAGAGCGTTTGACGGTGCCGCTCCGCAGAGGGAGAGTGCACCTGCCGTATGCGGTCTCAAGCACAACGTGGATCCTTCGGTCATAATTCAGAAAATTGCAATTCATGCCCTTCCGCTCATCTTCGCGGTTACCATGCATGAAGCGGCCCACGGTTACGTGGCGGACCGGATGGGAGACCCCACGGCCCGCATGCTGGGTCGGCTCACCCTCAATCCCCTCCCCCACGTGGACCCCATCGGCACCGTCCTTGTACCCCTGATACTCATCCTGAGCGGCGGGACCATGTTCGGGTGGGCGAAACCCGTCCCTATCACCACGAGTAATTTCAAGAACCCGGACCGGGGAATGGCCATCTGCGCGGTGGCCGGCCCCATCACTAATTGCGTGCTCGCCCTGGCGAGCGGCATCGCCCTGAGAATCGTCCTGTCCGTGCTCGGGGGCGCCACCAGCCCCATCCTGGTTAAGATCCTCACCCCCCTGGCCCTGATGCTCAACGCCTCGATCCTGTGGAACATATTTCTCGCGGCGTTTAACATGATCCCGCTTCCGCCCCTGGACGGGGGACGGGTCGTGGCGGGGCTGCTGCCCCCGCGCTTGTCGTATTCGTTTTCCCGAATCGAGCCCTACGGCTTTATCATCTTGATGGTGCTGATCTTTACGGGGATCACCCGGTATATCGTTCTGCCGCCGGTTATGCTCCTCGTCGGGTTGGTCCAATTTATAACCGGAGTCTCAGTCGTATGAAAAAACGTGTGTTATCAGGAATGCAGCCGAGCGGAAAGCTCCATCTGGGCAACTTGGTGGGTGCACTCGAAAACTGGGTGGCACTCCAGGACGATTACGATACCTTTTATTTCGTCGCGGACTGGCACGCCCTCACCACCGGATACGCCAAGACCGAAACCATCAACGGGCACGTGACCGACGTACTCGTGAACTGGCTTTCCGCAGGACTCGACCCAAGTCGATCGACAATCTTCCTCCAGTCCCATCTGCCGGAACATGCGGAGCTTCACCTCCTGCTCAGCATGATTACCCCGCTGGGCTGGCTCGAACGGGTCCCCACGTACAAGGAAAAGATCGAACAGGTCACGGACCGGGATCTCCACACGTACGGTTTCCTGGGCTATCCCGTACTCCAGTCCGCCGATATTCTCATCTACAACGCACACCATGTACCCGTCGGCATCGATCAACTGCCCCATCTGGAGATCACCCGGGAGATCGCCCGGCGCTTCAACCACCTCTATGGAACGACGTTCGTGGAACCCGAAGGCCTGCTTACGAAGTTTCCGAAGGTGCCCGGGATCGACGGCAGAAAGATGTCGAAGACCTACGACAATTGCATTTACCTCTCGGACGACGCCGAGACGGTCGACAAGAAACTCCGCACCATGATGACCGACCCCGCCAGGAAACGTCGCACCGACCCAGGCAACCCGGACATCTGCCCCGTCTTCGATCTCCATGATATTTTCTCAACGGAAGAGGAACGGGCCTATTGCACGGAAGGCTGCACTACGGCGGGTATCGGGTGTATCGACTGCAAGAAAATACTCATTGCTCACGTCCAGGAACGGCTCGACCCGGTGCGCGAAAGGCGGCGGGAGTACCTGAATCGACCGGACGTTCTGGCGGATATCGTCAAAGCCGGCGCGGAAAAGGCCCGTACCGCGGTCCGCGAGACAATGGACAAGGTTCGGACGGCAATGGGCCTGCGCTTCCCCTGATTACGCCCGGAATCGGACCGTACCGTTTCCGGGTTCAGTCGGGCAGAGGCGGGAGTTCATCGGGCGGAGGGGCCGAGTCCAGGGAAACGACTTCATCGTACTGGGGACCGACGTTTTTTGAAAACGCCAGGTAGCCTGCAAACCCCACGTTTACCAGAGGCACCAGGACCAGGAGCCCGAGCCACTTATTGACGCCCAGGTTCTCACAGATGGCCATCCAGAGTATCACGCTCACGACAATACCCACCGGAAAAACGACGAATCCAAGCCAGAACATCAACAGCCACCACCAGGGTTTTCCGGCACACAGTACGAACGTGTAGGTCTGAACCAGAGGAATCCACGCGATCCATGGGTTCTCTATGTCCAGTTTCTTCGCTATCAGGAAAAGACAGAGACTGAAGAAGATCCAGGCCGCAAGGGAAATAAAAACGACGATCAGGAGAAACCCACCGAGAAGTCCGACGAACACGGCACGCAGACCCGCTGCCGCCGTCTGGTCCTCCGGAGCCATGCCCGGCGGCATCTTCGGGATCCCGCGGAAGGCCTCCTCCATCTGCTTGCGCTGAGCCGGCGTCATACCCGGCGCCTGCAACGGTGTCTCCTGCAGTTCCTCGGGCATCGCCGGCGGAACGGGCCGGCCGGTCTTGTGCGGCATGGTTGCCGACGGGGAGGGCGCTCCCGGCCGCCTGGGAGCCACCTCCGGCCTTGGGGCCGCCGACTGAGGTTTTGCGACGATCGGCGGCCGTTTCATACGGACCGGGTCCACCGGCGGGGGTTCTGCGGGCGGTTCGGCCTTGGGAGTCACTTTGGCGGCGGGCCTGTCGGGCCCCCGGTAGATAAGCTCCTCAGTCAGTTTTTCGGCCTTTGACGGATCGGGATAATCCGTGATCTGCGTAACGCCGTTTTTATCTTTCCACACATAGAGAGCCTCCGAAACGGCAACGAGCACCAGACACACCGGGATAAGCACCGCGCAGAAGACGAACAACCTGAGCAGGCGTTTTTCTCGATCCATTAATCTCCTCCATTCCTCCCGATTCCCAATCTTAGCAGTACCGCTTCTTTATCTCAAAGCCTCTTTGTTCGTCATCCCTGAAAGCAGGAATCTACCCTTTTCCCGGATAGCACACAGATTCCGGGTTGAGCCCGGAATGACGTCTCGGGGCTTTGTTGACAATTTTATTAATATGTCTCCGTGAGCTTCGTATCCTCCGTGGTTTATGATCGACTTTCGCGAATCCGCGGGCCGAAACCAGGCTTTCTTGACAAGAAACGCAAAATAACGTCATAATTGTATCTGCTCTACCGGCCGGACCTGAGTTTGCGACCGGTTTACGTGCAAAAATTCACGAGGATTGGGGTGAGATAGCGTTTGGAGATAAAGGTCCTGGATAATCAGCTTGAGAAGGCGCTTAAATCGCTGAAACTCAAGATGGCCAAGGACGGTGTCCTCAAAGAAGTCAAGAGGCACAGTTTTTATGAAAAACCCTCAGTCAAGCGGAAACGCAAGCAAGCCGAGGCCAGAAAGAAACGGGCAAAGGCACTGCGGACAGCGCGAAGGCGTAGGGGAAGATAGACCTCGGCCATCGACTACGACGAAAGGCAACCTGTTGTTACAGGTTGCCTTTTTTGCTGTCAGCATGGGATTTCCGGGACAAACGCTCCACTGAAAGAAAGACAGTTGCGGAAATAGAGATAATTCTGTTATTTTACAATGCGCTTGCTGCGAAAACATGGAGCGGGGCACGCGCACAAGGAAATACCCGCCTATCTTCTCAGCGGGAGAACGGATAAACGAAACGGTCCGGCGCCGGGCCGTCGTATACGGCACGGCTCACGACAGGCTGTATCCAGGGGGGGATCGTCGCGGTGGTGGCAGTGTGGCACGTCATACTGGTCGTCGTCCTGATCGTGACGTCGTCGTGCGTCGCGACATCGTCGACCCGGAAAAATGACTCCCAGCTTGGTCGGGCACACTACAAACTCGGCCTTGCCTATCTGTCGGAAAACCGGACCCAGGCGTCGTTTCTGGAATTTCAAAAGGCCGTCCGCCTCAATCCGGACGATAAGGCGTCCTGGAATCTCCTCGGGTACCTCCATACGAAACTCGAACACTATACCGAGGGGGAAGAGGCCTACCTGAAGGCAATTGCGATCGATCCGGACTATTCCGACGCGTACAACAATCTCGGCGTCCTTTACAGTCAGTTAAAACGCTGGGATGACGCAGTCAGTGCATTTAACAAAGCCCTGGCGAACCCGCTCTACAAGACCCCTCAGAAAGCCCTCAATAATTTAGGTTACGCCCAGATGCAGCAGGGCGATTACGGGGCCGCCGAGCGCTCTTTCCGGGAGGCCTTACAGCGGGGCAAAGCCCCCCGGGCCCACTACAATCTCGCCCTCGTGTATTTCCATCAGGGAGCGGACGATCGGGCCGTGAGTGCGCTTAAAAGCGCCGTTTTCGAAGCACCCGGATATGTGGACGCCCACTGGCGTCTCGCGCAGTACTACCTCGACCGGGGAACGCCGGATTTGGCCGTTCCCCATCTCGAGGCGGTGGCCCGTCTCGTGCCCGAAGACGAACGGGGCAGATCCGCGAAGAGATATCTCGGCCTTATCCGAGGCCGTTCCGACCACAGTTCCACCCTGGAAGCAAGCGGGCGGACACGTAAAGGAGCGTAAACGGCGGCGGGAGGCCCTGGCATGACGGAAAACGAACTGAATCGCGAGACCTCGACGACCACGACTGAGAACTGGCCGTGCTTCGGCGCTGATTTGCGTGCGGCCCGGGAGGCGGCGGGCATAACCATGGAAGAACTGGCCGGACGAGTCCGCGTCCGCCACGAATATCTGCAGGCCCTCGAAGACGAACGCTTCGACGACATCCCCGGGGACCTCTTTGCCATGGGCTATCTCCGCATGTACGCTAACGAGACAGGACTTGACCCGGATCTGGTGATCACGCGTTTTCGGCAGCTGCGCACTGTCCGGATCGACGCTCCGGAAACAGGCGGGGGCGGAGACATGATCTCGCCGAAGCTCTTTGCCCCCCGGCAAATAAGGCGTTCCTGGGTCGCCGTCGCCGTCGGAGCCGTATTCCTGGTCGCCATGGCATGGTGGTTCAGGGGCGAAATCACGGACGGAAGAATCGATCGTTCAATCGATGCGGCCGTCCTCCGGCCCCACACAGCGCCGAGACTGCCTGCACACGTGGAAGATCCCGCGAAAGGAGCGGCACGGCCCTCCCGGCCCACGGGCAGGTCGGTTACCCTCGCGGACGAGGCCGATGCCGCCGACGCCCTGACACCGGAACAGCCGACCCGCGAACTCCGGGTCCGTGCCTCTGAAATGGTATGGCTGGCGGTCACGGTCGATGACGGGGACCCGGAGGAATACCTCCTTCGGGCCGGTGAACAGAAGACCCTCAGGGGACGGGACTTCGCCCTGCGCATAGGGAACGCCGGGGGCGCTGAACTGTTTCTCGACGGCAAACCGCTGGGCACGCTGGGTCCGGCCGGCAAGGTCATCACCCTGGACATTCCCCACGACCTTGCCGGAACCGCCGACGCGCCGGAAACCCGGTAAACAGGAGCCGCTTTATTCAGCCGGGCGTGCCGCCCCCTCGCTACGAACCGCCATGAGAAAACCGGGCTGAGCGCTCGTACAAGGCGGCGTCAGCCGCGCATAATCCGACTGACGGAAATAACCCCGGAGATCTGGTTGAGCTTCCTCAGTACCGCATCGAGTTGGCGTCGGTCCCGCACATCCAGAAGGAAGTTCGCATAGGCCTTCCGCTCTCCCGAACTGCCCGCATCAACGTGCCGGACGTTGATATCATAATCAGCAATAGCCGCGGTCATGGCCGTCAGGATGCCGGGGCGGTCTTCGGTATAAGCGGCGATCTTTACCGGGTAGGTCTCGTCCTCCGACGGCACCCAGGCAACATCGATAAGTCGCTCCCTGTCCACACTCAAAGAGTTGAGCGTCGGACAGTCTTTCCCGTGGATACTTACCCCCTTGCCGCGGGTCACGAACCCGACCACCGCGTCACCGGGTATGGGAAAACAGCACTTGGAGAAATGATACAGAAGGCCGTCGATACCCTTTATGCGTATACCCTGCTGTTCTTTCCGCTTTCGCTTTCGCTGCCGGGAGGGTTCCTTCTCCTCGGCTGATTCCGGAAGAAACCGTCGTACGACCTCGAGAGGATTGACCTTTCCGTACCCCACGGCAACCACGAGATCTTCGACCGTCTGCGCCCCGAACCGCTTGGCGACTTCGTCCATCGCCGGATCCTCCATCACCTTCGGGCTCAGGTCCCGTCTGCGAATTTCACGTTCCAGCAGGTGGCGTCCCAGTTCCAGCGATCGTTTCCGTTCTTCCTCCCGGAGCCATTGGCGAATCCTGTTCCGGGCCCGGGACGTGTGCACGATCTTGAGCCAGTCACGGCTTGGCCGCTGGGAATGCCCCGTGAAGATCTCGACCGTATCGCCGGTCTGCAATTCGTACCGCAGGGGCACGATACGCCCGTTCACCCTGGCACCGGTACAGTGATGCCCGACCTGGGTATGCACACCATAGGCAAAATCCAGGGGCGTAGATCCGCTCGGCATCTCCTTGACGTCACCCTTGGGTGTAAAGACGTAGACCACCTCCGGAAACAGATCTCCGCGGACGGTATCGAGGAAATCCTTGGAGTCGGGCAGATCTTTCTGCTGACCGATAATATCCCGGAGCCAGGAGAAGATCTTCTCGTCCTCGGGATTGATGGCACGACGCTCCTTATAACGCCAGTGGGCCGCGATACCGCCTTCCGCTATCCGGTGCATCTCCTCGGTACGTATTTGAAATTCCACTTTCTCGCCGTCGGGACCGATTACGGTGGTGTGGATTGACTGGTAGAGGTTGGATTTGGGCGCACCGATAAAATCCTTGAACCTGCCGGGTATCGGCGTCCATGTGGAATGGAGCATCCCCAATGCGGCGTAACAATCCGCCTTGGACTCCGTAATGATGCGCAGACCCAGTACATCGTAGACCTGATCGAAGGGAATCTGCTGGCGTTGCAGCTTCTGGTAGATACCGTGGAGGTGTTTTACCCGGCCCAGGACCTGGCCCGGTATCCCCTGTTGCTCCATCATCGTGCGTACCTGCCTGATGACGGCCTCCATATAGGATCCCTGGGACGCCTGGCGGCGCATAACCTTCTCGGCAAGATCTTTGTACCCCTCGGGGTCCAGGTGGGCAAAGGCCCGGTCTTCAAGTTCAACCTTGAGCCAACCAATGCCCAGACGATTCGCCAGGGGCGCGTAGATATCCAGGGTTTCCTGGGCGTAGCGGTAGGCGTCGTCGTCGTTGGGGTCCAGGATACGCATACGGTGCAGGCGGTCGGCGAACTTGATCATGATCACGCGGAGGTCCTTGCCCATGGCGAGGACCATCTTCCTGAAATTCTCGGCGAGGACCGCCTCACGGGTCTGAAATGTTATCTTTTCAAGTTTTGCAAGGCTCTCAACGAGAAAAACCACGTACTCGCCGAACCGGCGGATCAAGAGGCGTTTGTCGAGTTCACCGCCTCCGAGTGCTTCGTACAGCATTCCCGCGGCAATCGTCGTAGGGTCCATCCTCATATCCACGAGAATCTCGGCGATCGCCTTGGCGTGTTCAAGGGCTGTTTTGCCGTCGGGATTGCGAACAGCCCCCTCCGAAATCGTCTGAAAAGCTTTGGATATAAGTGAGGTATCTACGCCCGACGAATAGCCGTCGATGCGCTTCGCGAGGTTCGCGATAAAGGGGGGCGGCTCCGTTTTCCTAGTCGTCTCTGCCACCAGAAGACAGTCTAGCAGACTCCGGAACGACCGTCAAACGACACACGCGGCCGCAGGCGACGGGCGAGAGACATCGCCCCGCTTGACAAAGACGGGAGGTTTCCGGGAAGATACAGAAACTGAAACTCAATCTCAATGGAACTTTCTCTCTTTAAAACATATCTCGAGAAACACGGCCTGCGCTTCACGCCCGAGCGGAGGATGATTCTCGAGGAGGTCTACGCCTATACGGGGCACTTCGATCCCGACGAAATCTGCGACCGCCTCCGCGCCCGGGGCAATAAGGCCTCCAAGGCCTCCGTGTACCGCACGTTTCCCCTCCTGCTCGACGCAGGCCTGATCGCCGAGGTTCTGCGCTCGGGCAACCGGATACGTTACGAGCGTACCGTCGGGCGAAGCCACCACGATCACATGATCTGCGACGAATGCGGGGCTATTATCGAATTCACGTCCCCGGAAATAGAACAGCTTCAGGACGCGATCTGCGCCCGCCACAATTTCAAGAGTCGCAGTCATATGCTGGAGATCCGCGGCACTTGTACTCAATGCCGGGGGCGTTCCGATACATCCCCGGAAACCGACTGAGGCCCCATGCACGACCACGAAGACATCCCGAAAAAGAGCCGGCACGACCGTCTGATCCTCCTCGGCAACCCCAATGTGGGTAAGAGCGTAATTTTCGGTCTGCTCTCGGGCCGGTACGTCACGGTATCCAACTACCCGGGGACCACTGTCGAGGTCTCCCGCGCCAATATCACCCTTGGAGACCACCGCTACCTGTTAGTCGACACGCCGGGGACGAACAGCCTTATCCCTATGAGCGAAGACGAACGGGTAACCCGGGACATCCTCCTCGAAGAATCGCCCCGGGCCGTCGTCCAGGTATCCGATGCGAAGAATCCCAAACGGACCCTCAATCTGGCCCTGCAGGCCGCCGACCTGGGCCTCCCCTATGTTCTGGTCCTCAACATGGCCGACGAAGCGAGAACCCGGGGGATCGCTACTGATCGGCAACGGCTTGCCGAAATCCTCGGCATCGATGTCATCGAAACCGTCGCACCCGAGCGCCGGGGAATAGGGACCCTTAAAAACACCATTCCGAAGGCCCGCCGGCCGGTGTTTCGCGTGGATTACGGAGAAACCATCGAAAAGGCCATCGCGACCATCGCGGCTCTTTTGCCCGACGATGAGATCCGGCGGCGCGCCATTTCGATCATGCTCCTGACGGGCGACGAGAGCCTTCACCTCTGGGCCCTTGAGCATCTGGGCGAACAGGGCCTCGCCGTGGTCGAACGGATGCGGGAGGACGCACAGCGCAGGCTGGACCGTCCCCTCGCCGCCGTGATGTCCACGGAGCGCGCGAAAGCGGTCGAACAGATCTATACCCAGGTGGTAAGCAAAACGCCCCCCGTCGGCGGCCGCGTGGCGAACACCTTCGGGCGGTTGAGTACCCACCCCGTATGGGGCGTGCCGATTCTTCTTGCCATCCTGTACCTGGTGTGGAAGTTCGTCGGCGACTTCGGGGCGGGAACCACCGTCGATTTCCTCCAGCAGAACCTTTTCGAACGTTATATAACCCCCTGGGCGGGACGCCTCGCCGACCTGATACCCATTGCTTTTCTGCGGGATCTCCTCGTGGGCCCCTACGGTCTCGTCACCATGGCGCTTACTTACGCTATCGCCATCATCCTGCCTATAACGGCCTTTTTCTTCCTCGCTTTCGGCATTCTCGAGGACTCGGGTTATCTCCCCCGTCTGGCGATCATGACAAACCGTATCTTCCGTGTGATGGGCCTCAACGGCAAGGCCGTTCTCCCGCTGATTCTCGGCCTGGGCTGCGACACCATGGCAACGATGACAACCCGTATCCTGGAAACCCGGCGGGAGCGGGTTATCGCCACATTTCTCCTGGCCCTTGCCATACCGTGCTCGGCGCAGCTTGGCGTGGTCATGGGAATGCTGGCCGCGGTTTCCTGGGGGGTGACGGCCGTGTGGATCGGCACCCTCGTCGGAACGATCCTTCTTACGGGCTGGCTTGGAAGCAAGGTTCTGCCCGGCGACCGAAGTGATTTTTTCATGGAGATTCCACCGATCCGCGTTCCCCGGATACAGAACATCCTGCTGAAAACCCTGGGAAGAATCGAATGGTACCTCCGGGAGGCCGTCCCCCTCTTCGTCCTGGGGACCCTGGTGCTGTTCGTCCTCGACCGAACCCAGCTCCTCGGCGCGCTGCGTCATGCAACGGCCCCCCTGGTCGTGGGTTTTCTCGGGCTCCCGGATGAAGCGACCGACGCGCTTCTCATGGGATTTCTCCGCCGGGATTACGGTGCCGCGGGCTTCTTCGAACTCTTCAAAGCGGGAATGCTGGATCCCGTTCAGGTCGCTGTTTCTCTGGTCACGATCACCCTGTTCGTGCCCTGCCTTGCAAATCTTTTCATGATGATCAAGGAGCGGGGGGCACGAACGGCACTCCTCATGACCGCGATGATCTTTCCCTTCGCTATTGTCGTGGGGGGGCTTCTGAATTTCACCTTGCGCACTCTGGGCGTAACATTTTGAAGACGTCGGGGAAAACGGGCCACGGATGGAAGAAAAAGGCAAAAGGAGTATTCGCCACGAATGGACACGAATGGTCGCGAAGGGGGAGAAGGCGGTGAAAAGATGTCGGCGGTTTCGATTCACCATTCACGTTTCACGGCCGTTGCCGGCAACCGGCAACCAGCCACGGATAGCCACGGATGAACACGGATGAAAGAAGAAGGCAAAGGAAGGATCAGTCACGAATGGGCACAATGGATACGGATGAGAATGAGCGAAGAAACGGGAATGGCTTTTGGAAAGTAGAGGGGACAGGTGAGAGGTTGAAGAAGAACGTCTCCCCATCTTCTGATGTCCCCTGATGCGGCCTGTCCGCGTCGGGGTTTCACAAGGAGGCATGAACATGCACGAGCACGATATTGACGAAGCCCTGGAGTCGTTCTGGGAACTCCGTGAACGGGGGCAGCTCACCGCGGAAACCCTGGCCGCCCGGGTGGCGGGCGAAGTCCTCGGGGCCATGAGAACCGATGGATGCCTGTTTGCCGACCCCGGAGGCGAACTCAGGCTCTCCGAGAAATGCGAGGCCCGGGCCAGGGATATCGTCCGACGGCACCGGTTGGCGGAACGCCTCTTCAACGACGTTCTGGACCTGACGAACTACGAGGAAGACGCCTGCCACTTCGAACACGTGATCAGCAAGGACGTGGAGGAGGCCCTGTGTGCCTTTCTGGGTCATCCCCCGACCTGCCCTCACGAAAAACCTATTCCCCGGGGCGACTGCTGCAGCGGTGTGCGGCGGAAGGTCGTTCCCCTTGTCCAGCGCATGTGCGATATGGAGGAGGAGACGAAGGCCCGCATCCTTTTTATCACCTCCGAACTGGTGGACCGGCTGGGTGCCTTGGGTATCGTTCCCGGTGAGACCGTGCGGATCGTCCAGCGACGCCCAACACTCATCATCAAGGTTGAAGAAACGACGATCGCCCTGGAACGCGACTTGGCGAAGAACATCTTCGCCCGCCCGGTCGCCTACGGCGCGAAACAGCGATAAGGGGCGGGGAAGTCCTGTGGACCCACGCGCCGCACGCCGGTGATCTGGTCCTTTTTCTTCGTTAGCGTCACCGCAATCCTGACCCCTGTTTTTTTCCGTTACTCCGAGGCGGTCCGGGACTTTGCGTCACCGCATCCCCTCCCGCGTGCAGGCTGGATAGCGCTCATTGTGCTTGCGCTGGCCTGTGCAGTGATCTGCGCCCTGCGTGACCCCCCCTATGCCCGGGCGGAGAAGCGCGTGTTTCTGGAACTGCTCGTGATTCCCGCGTTCTTCCTCTACGAGTGGGCGTTTCTGCCGCCGTACCGCATCCGGATTATCGACTATGCCGCCCTTGCACTCCTGTTCGGAACGGTTGCCGTACGGCTCTGGGGCAGTCGGGACCGTTGGGGGGAACTCGGGCTTACAACGAGAAATTTCCGTTCGGCTCTCCAATGGGCCGCCGGACCGACAGCCGTCTTCGTTATCGCGTCGATCGCCCTTCGATTGTTCCTGGAGACCCGCGGCCTCCAGCGCCCCCTGGACCCCGGGCGCATCGTGGAATCCCTGGCCGGATACCCCTTCTGGGCCTTTCTGCAACTGCTCGTGTTTCAGGTCTATCTGGTTCCCCGCCTGCAACGCCTGAGCCGTAATGACGGGGAGACGATCGCCGTGGCGACCGGGCTTTTCACGCTCCTGCACTGGCCGAACCCCATCCTGATGCCCGCCACCGCAATCCTGGGTCTTGTCTGGACGATCACGTATCTCAAACGACCGAACGTTTACGCCCTGGCCCTCACGATGGGCATTGCCGCGACGGCGTTTTCCACCCTGCTGCCGAAAGACTTTACCCAGAACCTCCGCACCGGCCCCATCTACTTTCAACGCCTCGTGGTCGCGGCCGACCGGTCCCCTCGGTCCATCCTCCGGTTTTTCGCCGCCGCACGGTTACTGCTCCGGCGCGCCGGAGGCGCGGCGGCGGGGGAAGACCAGGACATGGCGTCGGCAGGCGGCCGTCGGCCGCCCC
>CAYYSS010000006.1:0-23903 GCA_964474325.1 uncultured Nitrospirota bacterium | reverse complement strand
ACCCTGGGGAATACTTATGAAAAAGACCTGGGGAACACTTTTGAAAAGTCACAGCGAAAGTAACTTCTTTTTGGTAACAGCCCGCGCTTTAACAGCGGAACCGACACGCCATACCGCGGTTTTGTAGGGAAATCCCCTACAGTAAATTAGGGGTTTTCCCGATTGTTTTCACATTCATCATCGGGTACTATACGAGCACGTATCGCCGGGGGGGGATTGTAATCGAACGGTTTTCCCGACTTTTCCGGTTACCGCCAAGTCGGGTTATTGGAGGCCGTCCGACAGGAAGTCACTTAACTCCGGTGATACGTATATATTTTTCAGGATGAGCGCTTAGACGCCCCTGCGTTCGGGGGGAAGGGAGTTCCCACCTCGACTACCCCTCCTTGCGCCCCTTTGGGGGGTGCAGGACAGACTCCCTATCCCCCCGAATTTTTTTATTGCAAACCCTGAAGTCTCCTGCGCATAACCTTATTGAAGGCGGGTACGACCCGGGGATTAAACTGGCTTCCCGAGCACATGTTTATTTCGGTCAGTGCCCTCAGTTGGGATCGCCGATACCTGCGGCCCGGGCGCGGTCGCCGCATAGACTCGTAGGCGTCGACGATAGCAATGATCTGGGCGCCGATCGAAATATCGTCGCCGGCCAGCCCGGCAGGGTACCCTTTACCGTCCCACCGTTCGTGATGGTGCTCGACCATAACCGCCGCGTCCAGCCAATTGGGTCCCAGGCGAAGAATATTCGCGCCGACCAAGGGGTGCATTTTCATCCCTTCCCACTCATCGGCCGTCAATGCGGCGTCTTTCAGGATAATTGCGTCGGGTAAAAACGCAAGCCCGGCGTCATGCATAACGACCGCCGCCCGAAGTTGAAGTTCGTCAACCGGGGAGTCGATATGTTCGTTTATCGACACGGCCAGCGGCAGGGTCCGTTCAAGACGTCCTTCCCAGTAGGGTAATTTCGCTTCGAGCAGTTTCTCCAGTTCAACGAAATGGGCGATTTCCCTCGGGATCTCGGACCCCACGGGTTTTTGTGGTTCATCGTCGGCTTCTCCCCCGGCCGAAGATCCCAGAACGTAGCTTTTGAAAAGCGAAATAACGTTCTGCCCATACTCTTCCACGCGTTCAGGTTCCGCCGTTGCGATTTTTTTGAGCTGAGTCTCGATCTCTTGAAGATCGTCGGTGTCGATTGCCTTTTCCGATAAAGCCGCGTCCACAAAAAATCTAAGTTTGTCCCAGGACAGCAGGACGACCTCGCCCAAGGTCGGCGTAAAGGCCACGCGGCCCTCCCGAACGCCGAGGACCACCTCCTCCATCCCGTGGGCGAGCCGCTCCACCGGATAGAAATGACAGATCGAGGCGTTGCCTTTTACCGTATGGAGTGCTCGAAACAGTTCGTGAACCATTTCAGCATTATCGGGATTCCTCTCCAAATCCATGACGGCGGTACAGGCGATTTCGTAGAACGACTCAAATTCGTCTCTGAAATCGTCGAGAAGGTCAGGGTCGAGAGCCGTCAAGACGTCGATGGATTCCGCCATTGTCAGGCCCCCTTTCAGCGAACGGAAAACCGGCCGCGAGGATCCGTGCCGCACCGACGTGCGCCACCGTACGGATTCTTTATCGGCAGTTCCCCGGAATTCTTGAGACCTACCGTATAGCGATCCGGTCCGCCTCGATTGTCGTATGCCCGCCTATGGTAACCGTGCCGTGGATCACCGTAGTGTGCCCCGGTGCGCGTGTATTCAGACAGTCGTATCCGCCGGAAAGTCTGAAGGTCATCTGCCCGGCGGGGCTCGCCGTATTGGTGAAATTATGATTTCCCTGGAATTCCATCCTGTTGCTTTTGATTTCGCAGGTTGCGGGGTAGTTGATACCGGCATAGGCGGTCGCAATGTCGGCGAAACTCGATACAATTGCACCTCCGCACCAGCGCGTAGCGTTATAGCCCAAGGAACAATTGCACGGCTGGCAACGGTTGCCGCCGCAGTCGAGCCCGGCTTCGTCTACGTCCTGGATGCCGTTTATGCAATGTTCCACTTCATAGTCGCCGATATCGCACTGAAGAGGGTAGCCCGGGCCCGGTCGAAAATTCCCCCACAGATCATCGTATGGGGCAACCCGGCTTGCCGGCGTGCCCTTTTCGCAGACCCCGGCGTTTACGAGGGGCGAAGTCGTCTGGAGATTGTAATCATCGGTCGCGGTGTTGACGAACTTGGGATCGAGACCGATGTTGCCGCCGAGATCCACGTACCGGCCAACGGGAACGGAGGCCGTACTCTGCACGTCGGAATACTCGTTGTAAAAATGAACGGACGCGCCGGTAAACTCGGTTACGTCTATATTGGCCGTTCCAACGGTATTGCCCCAGAAAATACTGTTAGCCGCGTTCACCTGAACCGTCCCCGCGTTCGCAAAGGCGGTCACGGCTCCGCCCGTCCCGGTGTTGCCCGAAACCGTATTGTTCGTGAACGTGGCCTGGGTCGTACCGTTCGTTCCCGACGTGAAGTAGAGCCCGGAACCCTGCGCGCTTTCGTTCTTCACGACCCGGTTGTTCTGAGCGAAGAGCCCGGTAAAACCGTTTCCGCTCGCGACACAGACCCCGCCGCCCATATTCGCGGCCTTGTTCTTGAGAACGATATTTCGGAGCATGCGGCCGTTGGTCGTGCCGCCGGACCCATTGAAGTACACAGCGCCGCCCGCACTGGCGATCATGGGGGCCTTGCCGTTATCCGAGATCCAGTTCCGTTGAAGGTCGTACCAGCCGGTCCCTCCGGTTTCCGCAGTCCCCATGAAACCGCCGCCGGTGGATGCGCTGTTGAAGGTTATCAAATTATCGTAAAAGTCCACGTCCACGACGCCATCGTCGGCGGCCCGTGCATAGATTCCGCCCCCGGACGTGGTCGCGCTGTTTCCGGTGATGTTGTTGATGAAGGAGACAGAGCCCTTTACGGCCAGTTCGCCGTTGACCGTACCCGTGCTCCGGGTCTCGAACATGATGCCTCCGCCGCTGTGCGTGGCCGTATTGTTCTGTATCGTATTGAGCCCGATCGAAACGTTCGTGATCACGTCGGGCGCCCATTGGATGGTCGGCGTGATATAGGCGCCGGCATAGATGCCGCCTCCGTCAGGCGCCTGGTTCTGCTCGATCGTATTGAAAGCGAAAACATTCAGGTTGAAAACACCGCCCAGCACCCCGTCGGAATAAGAAAGGACGTAGACGCCCCCCCCGGCGGTCGCCGCGTTGTTCGAACTGATCGTATTGTTCGACAGGTTGAGCGTAACCGATGAAACCTCCGCCAGTGCGCCCAGGCCCCCGCCGAACGTGGCCTGGTTTCCGGAAATCGTGTTGTTGGAAAGGGTCACCGTCGTGTGCGGCGCCGCGAACACCCCGCCTCCCCGGAGAAAGGCGGTATTGCCCGTAATCGTGTTGAAATCCAGTGTGACCGGGGTGTCGCCGCTGATATAGACCCCGCCGCCGTCGGCGTTGGAGAAGCCGTTGCGGATGGTGAAGGCCTGAACGAAGATCGATTTCGTGGAATCCGACCCGGAAAGGGTGAGCGCCCGCCCGCCTCCTCCGCCGTCGATGATCGTCTGCGTGGGATCCGGGTCCCCGGTCCGGGTGCAGCCGATACCGCACGAATTCCCCACGAGCGTGATCGAGGCAGACGTTTTCGCAATGTTCAGGTTTTCGTAGTACGTGCCGGGAAAGACGCTAACCGTATCCCCATCCGCAGCCACGTCGATCGCGTGCTGGATCGTGCGGCAGGGATTGCCGGGGATGTTGCAGGAGTTGCCCGCGTCATTCCCGCCGGTCGAAACAATGAGTTCGAAGGCCCCGGCGCGGGAAGGCGCGGCAGCAAAGAAAACAACCAGAAACACACACACCTTTTTCATATCTCATCCGGCACAAGGCCGCCTCCCCTTGATTTCCGCTTCGGGTGGGTTCTTCAGCGCAGGGCCAGGTGATCCGCCTCGAGCGTCGTATCGCCTCCGATCGTGAGGCGACCATGGATCGTCGTATGGTTTCCGGGGCTCGTTCTCGTCTGGAAATCGCATTCATAACCGCCGTGTATTGCCACGTCAACAGGCTGGCCGCCATCCGTCTTGGTGAAGACGGAATCGCCGTTAAACTCCATGCGCTGCGCCCACATCGTATAGGTTCCCGTTCCGGTAATCGAGTTATAGGCATCATTAATAGACGTGTGATTATTAATGATCATATTCGCATTCATTGAAACAGGGGCGAGGCCATAACAAGCACCACAGGGCTGGCACCGCACGCCGCCGCAATCCACCCCTGTTTCGTCCATGTTCTGCGTGTTGTCCACGCAGTGGTCGATCTCGTCCGCACCGATGTCGCAGAGAAGCGAAAGTTCCACCGACGGCGGCCGGGGGTCCCCTTCAAAGTCGATGTAAGGCGCAATACGCACCGGTCCGCTCCCGTCACAGACACCGGCGTTGGCAGCGGGGGACATGGGTGGACCTTCGGAAAGCTCGTAGTTGAAAGTGTTTGGGTCAACGAAAAGCGGGTCCTGATCGATCATGCCCGCCAGGGCTATATACCCGTTTCCGAGGCTTGTTACGTAATCGTTGACCAGGTGGACGTCGGAGTAGCTCGCCTGAAGCCGAGTAGTCGAGTCCCCGGCGGAATCGTCTTCGTTAAGGAGGATATCGCCGTAGCCGACCGTCCCGTTCCCCCAGACGATAGAGTTCTGAAGGAACCCCGTTGTCGAGCCGCCGTTTCCTGAAAGCGCGGTGAGTCCCCGGCCGTTTGCCGCCGTCGTACCGTTCCGGCTCAGCGTTGAGTTGAGCACGTTAAAGGTTACCGTGCCGCCGTCTGAGGTAAAAAACAGACCGCCGCCGTTTTCGTGATTTACTATATAGGTGTTTTTCGCAAGTATGTCGATTGTCGAGGATTCGTATGCGATGACCGATACGCCGGAGCCGTTTCCGAGGATGTTATTACGGAGAAAGCGCGCCGTTACCGCCCCTCCATGGTCCGCCTCGATTGCGTAAGCGTATCTTGTAGACGTACTTCCGTTCCAAAACGTCCAGTCACCCTCGATATCCGCGGTAATCGCGCTCTGCCCGTAGCCGCTGCGCAACCATACGCCCCCGCCGTTCAGCGCGTCGTTACCAAAGACCCAATTGTCGGTCATTGTAAGTTTAAGGTTGGCGCCGTTATACATGTTGGCGTACAGTGCGCCGCCTTGGACGAGATTTTGCCCGCCGTTCCACGAGAAGGTGCTTCCGCGGATATCCACCGTGGCGTCGCCGCTGTCTTGTCCGAAGACATAGAGGCCCCCGCCGCCGCTGGTAGCGGTGTTTTCATCGATTACGCCGCCGGTTATTTTCAGCTCCACGGGGCCGTATGCGTCCAAGGCCATGCCGCCGCCGTAGGAAGCCGTATTCTTCTGCGTGTAGGTCGCATCAGTACCGATGGTCGCGTCGTCTATGAAGACCCGGGGTGTACACGTATTGCCCGACGGACTGAAAACATAGAGTCCGCCGCCCCTGTTGGTCGCGCTGTTTTGCTGGATCGCCGACTTCTGTTTCACGTACACCCTGAGAGTGGACGAACCGGACGAGAGCAGACTGCACTGTACCCCGACGCCCCCGCCATCCCGGGCGGAGTTGTCCCGTATTTTCGTATCGATGAACTCGACGGTCATATCGTTGCCGGTAACATACGCTCCGCCGCCGGAGAGCGCGGCCGTATTGTTTGCGATAATGCTGTGCGTCACCGTCACCCGCGACGGTGAACCGGCGCCGCCGACCACGGCAATACCCCCGCCGCTGTTCGAGCTGTTTCCGTTTTGTATCGTCAGGTATTCAAACTCGATCTGAACAACATTGTGCAGGGCCCAGATGTCGATCGCCGTTCCGGTTGCATTGCCGTCGATTATCGTAAGGGAGGCATCCGGCGTATGGAGACAGATGCCGCTGCCGCACGTATAACCGCCCCGGACGGTCAGCCCGGTTATGGTCCTATTGTCAATGAGAATGTTTTCCGTGTAGGTTCCCTGGACGATGCCGACCGTGTCATTGTTTCCCGCCTGATCGATGGCGTGCTGGATCGTCTTACAGGGGCTTGTATTCAACAGGCAATTGTTCGCCGTGTCATTTCCCGTAGGAGCGACCCAGAGGGTCGCGGCGGAAGCAACGGAGGATACCGCGAAGAAAAGAAAAAGGATAACCACCCGGACACTCATCTTCCCACCTCCAACCGTTTATCCCCGTCGCGCGGTTATGTTTGCCCCATACGTATGAGAATGCCACGAACAAAGCCCCTGGAAAAGGGAATTTTCACATCCCGGGTGAAAAAGACGAGACCACTCCCCCGTTGGACCCCGGCCGCGACGAGCAACCGCCGACCGTTACCGGACAGCCCGTGGTCCCTGTTTATTTCGGCATACAAGGCCGACTACGCTTTCTGGAATTATACTACAGCGGGAAAGGTCGGTCAACCTGAAACTCAGGTTATCAGGGTTCGCGCCGGCCCCGGGCGCGAAGTTATCGATCGTCTTGCGACGACCGGTGAATCTCACGTAGAAGGACCATGAGAACTCCGGGCTAGGGCCGAAGGGCGTTAAGAAAACGGAGTCGAACGCCGCCGGCTGTCTCCACCATACTTTCAAGCAAGACGGCGCTCCCCCGGTCTTCTTTGCGGGCAGGATCGAGCCACCGTGGGCGTCCTCCCGTAACATAGATGCAGCCGGAGTCGTCCTGAAAAATCCAGTCGCTCCGGGTCGCGGCGACCGAAAGCGTCCGGCAGGAAGACCAGCCCAGGAAACGTCCCCGGAGGCGAACCGGGCCGCCGGTGAAACGTTCCGGCGCGGCGTAGATATCCGCGAGACGTACGGCGGTCTTGTCCACGTCTCCGGCGCCGATAACCCGGGGGGGAGTCTGTTGTTCGGGCGCCGTCGGGTTCGGCGGCGGCGCACAGGCCGAAAAAAGGCATAACGCGGCCGCCGCCGATAGTAGCGAACGTATCGTCACGGCGTTTCCGGATCGTTGTAGTAATCGAAGAGCCTCAACAGATTGCGGCTCGTAAACTTCCCGCGGCGGGCGTCGGATACCGCCTTGGCGTTCAAGAGGGCTTCCCGCAGGGCCTCGAAGGTCTCGGCTCGAGGGGTTCGGGTCATGACGCCGGGTACCCACCAGTCCGAATACACCCCGTTGATGATGTTCCAGATAACCCTGTCGTTCCACCGGGCAGGTGCCGGATTCCAGAGCCCCATGCGTTTATAGTATTCGCCGGGATTGAAAGCCCAGGTGGGAACCGCGTTCGGCGGATCCATATAAGCCAGGTAGACGTTTGCCGCCCATTCGTACCACGGGCCCACGTAGTCGTCGTAATAGTTCACCACGACCAGGTAGGTTCCCTGTTCGACCCGGTCCTTGGCGCCGTAGATCTCGAAACTGTACCCGGTGTCGGCGGAATCGGCCGAAAAATAGCCGTTCTTCGTGCTTTCCCCGATCCACGGGGCGCCCACTGTGCCGTCGGGTTCCACCACGTAGAGGTCCACATCGGTCCATCCGGCAAGGTTATTGTCGTCGAGCC
Organism: uncultured Nitrospirota bacterium; assembly: GCA_964474325.1. Lineage (GTDB taxonomy): Bacteria > Nitrospirota > Thermodesulfovibrionia > SZUA-242 > CAYYSS01 > CAYYSS01. Next base: position 16,336 of record CAYYSS010000006.1, on the reverse strand, counting down.
AGAAGATGGCATAGGCGAAATTGCCGTTCCCCATGGACACGGAGCCCACGGTGCCCCCGGCCCCGTTCAAAAAGGCTTCGAGAAATACAGCCCAGGAGTCGGCCCCCTGACTTACCGAGAGGCCCCGATAGGTGACGAACTCTCCTTCCCGAAGAACTTCCGCGGACGGAAAAAACACCGCCAGGCCGTGGGAATTGTTTACCTGCCCGCCGCCGATGAATCCGCCTTCGTTATACCCGGAGGTGTAGGTTCCGTTTCGGACGACGACACTCGATGTGATGTAGTCCCGGACTTCCGCGGCGCGGGCGGACACATCGCCCCCGAGGACGGAAAGCCCGTCTGCCAGGGAAACGATATCCAGGTTCCCTTCCTCGTAATAGTGTTGGGCCCCGCTCCGGGCCCCGGCGATGGCCGGCAGATCCGTGGCAAGCCGATCCTTCAAGGCGATGCCGAGTGCCCGTATTTTCGCGTCAAGTTGATCGATTGTCGCCATATTTACGGCCGACTTGGTAACCGTGTTTCGCGAACCGGAATAGGAGGCCGCGAAATCGTCGACGATGGTTTTTGCCAGAGCCTCCCCGTCCATGCCCGAATCGGAAGCAAGGTGATTGAGAATCGCCGTATAGGGGTTGCCGTCGCCCGGTTCCACCTCTTCGGAGACGACGAGGTAGTCGGTCAGATATCTGAATTCGTAAGCGACTTCGTACATTCCCATCAGGCAGGCGTCGAAGTCGAGAATATCAAGATGGACCCCCGCGTCCCGTACCCCCCGGCCGAGATCCGCGAGACTCATATAACTCCCGGCAGTCTCGTCCTGCACGGCGCCCTTGGTGAGGATACGTTTATAGCCGCTGTCTTTCCAGCCGCTTCCGTGATCCCAGATGGTCAGGGCGTTATGCCGGGCCGGATAGGCGGCGGTGGCCCACCGGATGAAATCCGTCAAGGTCGCCGGAGAGCCCATATCCAGATTGCCGAGATCCGCGACAACGTCCACCGCGCCGTCGTGGATCCGAAGCCGGTAAGTGTTATAGCCCGGCGCCCACGAAGGCAGGAGAATCTGCGCCATGGGGCTCAGTTCCACCTGCACAATCACGTTGACGTCCGCGGACGACGTTGCCGCGCGCATTTCCTCCACATCGGCGACCGCGCCGGTCGAGAGATTATTGTCGCCGCCCATGTAGACCATGAACGTCCAGTCGGCGGCCAGAGCGGGTGTCCCGGTCGCCACGCCGAACAGCACCGCGGCGAGGATCATGACCAGGGTTCGCGCAGCTTCAACACAGGATTTCTTCATCGTTTCTCCGTTCCTTTCTTTACCTTACAGTGGCATAAATTCGGGGCCGGCGGCCTCAAGAAAATCCGCCACACGGCGTTCTTATTGGTTGAAACGGCGGGGGAGCGCCGGATTTCGTGCCGATCCCGGAAGGCACGTTCCGTGGCGTATACCATGCCGTGTTCGGACCCTGTCGCCGTTTCAGGAGTGCTGTAGCCGTGCGTATTGTCTTGATTCCACCGGCTCCTTTTCCGGGAAATTTCTGCAACGTTAGGGTTTATTTATATAAGTTAGTCGGCTCGAACACGTCGGAAGCACGTTGTTTATCGGCAATGTGCAGTTGCGGGTTTATTATAATTTTCTTTATCCGCAACGTCTTTTTTTCCTGAGCATGGCCGACCTCCTAAACTGTTTGCCCTATTGCTGCAAAAGGATTGCCCCGTATTTTATGCCACTGCAAGGTTAATTCTCCCAAGGATTATCTTGGCTGCCAATTGTATAACAACCCTCCGGCCGCTGCAACCGTTTCCGCCGGGATCGGGGCTGTATTGGCTATTCCTTTTCTGGTACTATGGCGTTACCTACGGGAAATATGGGACGAGCATGACTGAACTCGCAAAGCGCATACAAGAACTGGCGCGAAGATACGGACTCTCGGCCGTATACGTCTTCGGCAGTCGCGCGGGCGAAGTGCGGGCGAGGATCGCCGGGGAAGATCGCCATGCCGAGGAAAGCACTGCGGACGTCGATATCGGCGTCCGCGGGATTGATCGCCGAGCCGTCGGCATAGACGAGAAAGTGCAATTGACCGGCGAGTTCGAAGAACTTTTCGGGTGCTCGCGAGTGGACCTTGTCGTACTGGACGAGGCGGACCCCTTCCTTGCATGTGAGATTATCCAGGGAGAGCGTGTTTACGCAGACGACGAGGTCGCCGCGGACGAATACGATCTATTTGTGCTGCGCCGGGCCGGGGATCTGTCGTTTTTCGAGCGGGAGCGGCAGAAATTGGTGCTTAACGCCGAGGAGTCGAGGTGACGCCGGGTAGTATACAGAAGCGCGTGGTTATCGACCGTCTTGCGACGATAGATGATCTGCTTTCAGCAATAAAAGCCCTGCCTCTGAAAAACGAAGACGATTTCTTCGGCGACGACCGTAACGTATGGGCCGCCGAGTCGTGTCTCAGGCGGAGTCTCGAGGCCCTTTTCGATATCGGCCGTCATATTCTGGCGAAAAGATATGGACGTGGCGTGAGCGAGTACAAAGAGATTGCGACCCGGCTTGTCGAGGAAAACGTTCTTTCCGCGGCCGACGGAGAATTATTGAAGAAACTTGCCGGATACAGAAATCGCATGGTCCATTTTTATCACGAAATCTCAAAAAACGAGCTTTACGAAATCTGCCGGGACCACCTGGGCGACGTAGAACGGGTCGGGGATGTGTTCAGGGGTTGGCTCCAACGCTCCCTTAACGAGCAGGACCGATAACCGGGTCGGTTTAATGCTGCATTGCCCCGCCTTTTTCGTTCTAAATTCCCAATCTCTCCGCGATCACCGCGCCTGTTCCTGAGCCGATAACGAACGGCCCCCCGGTGACGGTCGGGCCGGCGTAGACACTGTTGTGCTGGCAGTCCGTGCCGCCTCGCACGACGATCGGGCGGTCGACCGTCACGGTCACCGCCTGGGAATAGGTTCCCTGCTGGATGCGGATCTCGGTCGCATTCGGTTGCGCGGTTGCAACGTCGATTGCGTCCTGAAGAGTATCGAATTCCCGGTCTCCGTTTACTGCATCCACGAGCAGAAAGGGTTTATTGTTCGCGCAGCTGTTATTGAAAAGGGCGGTACAGGTGAAATCGTGATCCATCGTGACGTTCCCGTCGACGCAGTCGGGATCGCCCCGCCACCCGAAGAAATGATGTCCTGCGGCCGGTAGTGCAGTAAGCGTAAGCTGGGTGCCGGATCCAAACCACGCGGTCTCGGTCTGACAGGGCCAGGCGCAGTCGATCGTTCCGTCGTCCGTCGAAAGATCACCCCCGGTACTGCCGCCGGTCTGGTCAACGGTAAGTGAAAAGGCGGCCGTTACAGCTACTATCGAGGTCTGAACATCCGCTATATTGTTATCCGTGTTCGGATCGTCACTTAACGACGAAACGGTCGCGGTGTTCGTAATCGGCCCGATCACAGGCGTGTCGATGGTAATCCGGATTACGTCGGACTCCCCCGGATCGAGCGGCAGATTACGGTTGCAGACCACGGTGCCGGTTGTTTCCGTACATCCGTATTTCGGAGCGACAGTGGAGACGTGCGTGCTCCCCGCCGGGAGCGTATCCGTTACCGTGGGTTCGATCGCGGGAGCGAATCCGTGATTGGTGACGGTGATCCGGTAGGTAAGGTTTGCGTTTCCCCGGACGACGGCGCCGAGGGACTCTTTCACGATCCCCAGCTCCGCGACCTTATAGCCGCCGCGGACCGGCCAGACCTTCCCGTTCTGCCAGAATGAGCCTATATCCTGCGGAATTATCACGCCTTCGTCGAAACCCACTGTCCAGTTGGTGTTCCCGGACGTATCCACCCTGTTGCCGGTGGAAGTCCAGTATCCGGCACCGGCAGGCGGATAGGTGGCATAGCCGGGAGGGGTGATCAGGAGAGGCGACAACGCGCCCATATCGATCAGGCTCGCCATTTCGTTGATATTCGGCACACGCCAGTCCGTATCATTTCCCGTATAGCCGCAGGCCGAGACGTTCAGCCCCCCGTTCATCTGGCGGACGAACTCGTACGCATAGTAAAGGGTAAGCTTTCCCGGATACTGGGCGTTCGGATAGTTTACGAGTGCGGCGCAGTCCGGGTGACCAAGCCAGACGAGGCCGGTAAGCACGTCCGTGAAGGAGCCGTCGGCGTTCTGCTGAAAACGATACACCCGTTGAGGAAGCCATTCCGCGCCCAGAGCGAGGGCGCCGTCGTCGTTGCCGGTTCCCACGTACGACGTCTCCTGCCCCGTCCGGGCGAGTTTGGCCGGAGGTGTCGTCCCGCCCCGCACGAGCCAGACGTCCAGGACGGCGCCGGAGCTTGTCGCCTCCCGTCTGCCGGTAGCGAAATCCACGGTCATGACGGTGCTTCCCCCGTTCCAGGACGTGGACGACCAGTAGGACCCGTTCACGCCCGTAAAGCCCTTTCCCAGCAGCCATGCGGCGGGTGTGGCGTAAGGCGTGAGGTTTCCGTAGTTCACGAGGCTCGAAAGTTCGTTGATATTGGGAATCCGGTAATCGGTCCCCTGCATGGTGTTCAGGCAGGCGACGTAGGTGTGTACGGCCGAAAAGGACCCGGGCGGGGGGGGGTTCGTACAGCCGGGGACCTGCACCGCCCCCGCGGCCTTCCGCCAGACGAGCCCGGTAAGAAGGTCTTCCATCTCGGTCCCGTTTGGCAGCTCCTCGAACCGGGGATCGGGCCACGCCGCCCCCTCCTGGCGTTCTTCCGCAGTCGGCGAACTCAGTGCCAGGGAGGGCTCCACCCGGGGCAGATCCACCCAGCGCTCGATGGTCTTGTATACGATGCTCGACGGAGTGGTCCCGTCCGTAGGGGTTTTCTGATAGGCGAGGAGGTAACTGTCGTTTCCGTACGCGTAGGCCACGTCGCCTGACTGCAGAACAGCCGACGAGTCGGACGCCATCGGGAGGTTTACGTTTGCCGGCGAGCCGTAGACGGCGCCGTCCGGGGTAAGCCCCTGGCCCCACTGTTCGTGTGGATGAGTCGGGGAGTTCCGGGCGTCGCGCCAGACGGTGAAAAACCGGCCGTGCCGGCTGTCGAAGCCTGCGGTTGCCTCCTGTTTGCCGCCGGTGGCATTCGAGATAATGAATTCAGCGTCCGGCATGGTCCCGTCGGTGTTCACGAACCTCCCCACGGTATCTCCGTAGGCCCCGGCGCAGAAGAACCGGTTCCTGAGGGAGTCGTACAACACCGCGCTTCCCCCGTACGATTTTGAAAGTATTAAGAAATTCGATCCGGCCAAAGTACCTGTCGCGGTGACCCGCTGGCCATACATTTCGTGGGGCTCGGTGCCTCCCGCGCCTTGATCGTGCCAGACCACGAGAAAGGTTTCGTCCTCCGGGCTGAAGGCCGCGGCAGGCCAGTCCCGGACACTGCCCGCCGGGTTTGCGATAGTGATCAACGAGCCGGTTTTCGTGCCCGCGGCGTCGATACGCTGCCCGTAGATGTCGCCATCGCCGCTCCAGACGACGAGGTACTGTTCGTTCACCGGGTCGAAGGTTACCGAAAGGCCCACCACGGTGGCGGGCGTCGCGGAGACTGAGATCACGGTGCCCGGGGTTCCATCGGCGTCAACCAGGCGTGCGTCGATGGCGTTGCCCCAATTGACTTCAAAAACAACGAGAAATCTGTTATTGACGGAGTCAAATGCAACGTCCGGATTGGTTCGATTCGAATTCGCGGCCGAGAGAATATCGAATGCCGAGCCGTCGGGTGTCCCGTCGGGAAGGACGAATCGACCTTTGATAATGTATCCGTTGAAACTCGAATTATAAGATTCGAACACGCTCAAATAACGGTTCTTCACTGGATCGTAGGCAAGGGCGGGGTTTTTCTCCTCGCCGTCCGGAACGGCCCACGAAGCGGCCGGTATCAGGAATGAGACGGCGAGTATGCAGACCAGGATAGTGAGAAAAAAAACGCTCGCACGTTTTCCGCAAAAGTGAATAAAGCGAGTCATACCGTTCCTCCCCTGCATCAAAGAAAATGCGCCCCCCGTATCACCTCCGGTAAACCGGACGGGTACCGCGTATTATAAACCGAAGCGCTTACCGGGCGGAACCGTCATCGGGCGGTTTCGGGCCGGGGAGGGCTTCCGCGGATAACCGGTCTTCCGTAACGTACAAGTGTCCCGAACGGTTGACAATGGCAATTTTCCCGGCGAAAGAGAGATAATAAGCGCTGTTCGGCAAAGCGGCATTTCCCTGCGGGGACAACACATACAAAAGACGCCGTTTTGTTGATAAAGGATGTTACGTGATTACCGGTGACCGGGAAGAACGTGCGCCCGCCATGGGGCGCGATTCGAACACAACGATAGTACGAACAATGAAACGGAACTTCAACGGCAGGCCCGTATGGCTGTTTGTATCCCTGGCAGTGCTGGCTGTTCTGTGCGGTGGTGCGGCTGCCGCCGGGAACGACGCGGCGAAAGAATCGCTCTTTTCATTTGCGACGAAACGGGGCGTGGATCTGCCGAACCCCCATAAGGATCTGTCCTGCGATATGTGCCACCGTGAAGTGCCGCCGGACGGCGCTCCCGTCCTCGCTGCGTTGAAGACCCTTCGGGAAAAGCCGTCGCGCCTTTGTGCCACGTGTCATGCGGAGTACGTCAATATCCATCCTTCCGACCGGGAGCCGCCGTTTACCACGCCGCCGGAATTGCCGCTCGACGAACTCGGCAGGGTTACGTGTACCACGTGCCATAATCTGCACCTGAAATCGTCCGAGTTCTATCTGCTTCGCGGGTTCGGCGCCGAAGAGGGCGAGCGGTACGAAGCGCGAAGGGACCTTTGTTTCGCCTGCCACGGGGAGTCGTTTTATCTCAAAAACCCTCACAAGGCCCATAAAGGGGCGAGCCGGTGTACCTATTGCCATCTCACGACGCCCACGAAGGAGGATACCTCACAGACGGTCAAGTTCCGGATCAACGTTCTTCAGATGTGCAATTTCTGCCACGACGTGCAGAGGAAGTTTCATCCGCTGAACGTAGACTCGGCGATTACGGTGCCCGACAGCCTGCCCCGGGGCGCGGACGGTTCGCTCCATTGCGGCACCTGCCACAACCCTCACGGTGTTGAGGAGACCGTCCACTTTCTCCGGAAAGAATACGTGGAGGCGGTTCAGGGCGAACGGCGGGACGCCCATGGAGCGAAGGTGGACTGTACGCAGTGCCACACGGGTCTCATCAGGCCCGGGGCGCGGCCGCGACTGAAGTACAAGGGCGACCTTCTCGTTCTGTGCAATTCCTGTCACGGGACGACGGGAGACATGCATCCCGTGGGTATCACCATCCCGAACCGGCTGAGAACACCGACCGAGGTTCCCCTCGGGCCGGACAACACGATCACCTGTCTTACGTGTCACTCGATTACCTGCTCGGCGGCCGACAGTACGGGAGTCGGCCGGAGCGAGATCGCTCTTCGCTATTTCGACCGGAGTGCGGCCGACAATACCCTCTGTTTCTTCTGCCATTCAAAGAAACAGTGGTCCGGATTCAGCCCCCATATGGAAATAGATATCCGCAAGAAAGACTACGATCCGAAAGCCTGCCGGTTCTGCCACGATATCGACCCGAGCCGGGCGTCCGATACGGCCGACTCGGTGAGTTTTCTTCCAAATCCCCGGATGCTCTGTATCCGTTGCCACCCGGAGCGGCCCCACCCGGCCGGGTTTGACCATCTCGTCGTGCCCTCGGGTATCCGGGTGCCGAAACAGCTTCCTCTGGACAACGACGGCTCGATCGTCTGCACCACCTGTCACGACCCCCACCGGGCGCCCCAGGGAAACTCCCGCAAACGGGCCCTCGGGGATAAGCTTTGCCTGTTATGTCATAGGAAGTAACGCTCGCGGATAAACGCGGAAAAGCACGGATCGAAGACCAACTCAACCGGATCACGGTCTTTCCCCTGCAGAACCGGGAAGCCGTAAGACGTGAAAAGCCTTTACTTCTCCCGTCTTCCCTCTCCCTTCTCCCTTCCGACTTCCGCCGAAGGCCGGCCGTGCGTATTTTTTTGATCCCGCCGGCTCCTTTTGCGGGAATTTTTTTGCAACAATAGTTTCTTTATCCGCAACTTCCCGGGTCGGGTCTTCTCGACGAAGGGTCGATTCGACTTTGCAATGTGCAGAGAAGTTTCAGCCGTGTCGTCGCTTCGGCTCTTTGGTTGCGGCTCCAAGGCCGCCTTGGGGGTTATTTACGGGACGGGACACTAGGGAATCCTCACGCAGGCGGTGTCCAACTCTACGTAATTGAACGTTGCCGAATGAAGGCCGCTGAAACGCGCAATTTTCACGGTTCGGAGCATCTTTGATTTTTTATGCCGTTATAGTAATGTATGGGCCTCAAGATGACAAGCCGGAGACCGAAAAGAAGACATGCCTAAGATCCTCCATATTGAGGACAACGCCGAAAACCGTCTCCTGGTCCGGCGGATTCTCGAAACAAGGGACTACGAGGTCATAGAATGCGTCGATGGTCTCTCGGGGATCCGGACCGCGGAACGGGAACGCCCGGACCTTATCCTTATGGATATCAACCTGCCGGAGATGGACGGACACAACGCCGCGACGGTTATCCGGGGCACCCGGGGGCTCGAAAAAATCCCCATCGTCGCGATCACGTCCAATGTTATGCCCGGCGCCCGGGAGGAGGCCCTGGTGGCCGGGTGCGACGGGTATATCGGCAAGCCCATCGATGTAGACACCTTTTTGTCGGTGATCGAAGAATTTCTCAGGGGTCGGCAGGACCGCCTCGACCCGGCGGTGCAGGCCGACTATCTCACCCGTTACAGCCGGAAACTCGCCGATGCCCTCGAGGCCCATACGTACGCCCGGCGGTTTCTGGAAGGCATGATACTGCAAAACCCCCTGAGTACGCTCATTACCGACGAAGAGGGCGTGTGCGTTCTGCACAACGAAAACTTTGTTCGGACCTTTAACCTCGTTCAGCCGGGCGGTATCGTGGGTGTCTATAATGTGCGGGAAGATCCGGTCCTCAGGGCCGGGTCTCACGCCGAAGATATGCGGGCGCTTTTCGAGCGCAACGAACGCGTGGAGTTCATGGCCGTTTTTCCCGTACCGGGCCGGGGACAGCGGCGGATCAAGGTCTTCGGGTTTCCCATTGTGGACGACAAAGGCGTACTGCGAAACGCGGTACTGCAGCACGAGGACGTGACCGAGGAACTCCTGGCCCTGGAGGAACAGACGCGGCTTGCCGACCAGCTTCGGCAGGCTCAGCGGATGGAGTCGATCGGCACCCTAGCCGGCGGTGTGGCCCATGATTTCAATAACCTTCTCGTGGGAGTACTCGGGAGCGTGGAACTTATTATGAAGACCACGAACGAACAGGATTCGGCCTATCGGCTCCTCTCCATGATCCGGGATTCCGCCTTGCGCATGTCGGACCTGACGAAAAATCTCCTGGCTTATTCCCGCCGAGGAACGACCCATCCGGAAACCTTGGATCCTAATTCGGCGGTAATGGACACCCTGCCTTTTCTGCGGCGTATTGCGGCCCCCCGCCTGGACGTTGTGCCGGAACTCGCCCCGTCGCTTCCCTCGATCGTCGCTGACCGGACCCAGTTTCAGCAGGTGTTGATGAATATCGTCCTCAATGCGGTCGAGGCGGCTTCCGGACCGGGGGCCGTACGGATCACGACGGCCGGCCCCATTGAACAACCGGCGCGCGGTGAAGGCGGAGAAGGGTATAATCATTTTATCGTTATCCGCATAACGGATAACGGTAAGGGGATGACCCCCGACGTGGTGGAGAAAATCTTCGATCCGTTTTTTACCACGAAAGAGACCGGCCGCGGCCTCGGAATGTCGGCGGTACTTGGTATCGTGACGAGTCACGGCGGCACGATTCACGTGGAAAGCGAGCCGGGCAAAGGAACGAGCGTGGAGATCCTCTGGCCGGTACAAACCCGTGGAGAACATGAGGAAAAGATGGAAGAGACACTCGCAAACCCCGGCGGTGAAACGGTACTCGTTGTCGACGACGAGGAGATCGTACGGGACGTAGCGGCCGAGATTCTTGAAGGGTTCGGGTACCGGGTAGTCGTGGCCACCGACGGCGATGAAAGCATCGATATGGTACGGAAAAACAGCGCTATCCGGCTTGTGCTCCTTGACGTACTCATGGAACGCATGGACGGCCTTGAGGCCTACACGCTTCTTAAGGAAATAAACCCTGACCTGAAGGTTCTCGTGACGAGCGGGTATGACGCGGACGGTCCCGTTAAGGAAATCATGCAGAAGGGGGCCGACGGTTTCATCCACAAGCCCTTTCAAATCGACGAACTTCTCGGCGCCGTGGGCCGGATCATCAGACCCGCGGGGGCGGAGGGCGCCGACGCCCGGCCGCAGAACTGATTCGCCGCGGCAGTCGATTATCAACCGAAAACGGGCTGGGACGGCAAAGTGTTTCGAAAGATTTTCTCGGTCCGTATAGGGGTCGTTCTCCTTGGCGCCCTGTCCGTCTGCATGGTTCTCGGGGCGGTGGTTATGCCGCTTCGACCCGGCACCTACGCCCGCATAAACGACCAGCTTCTGTTCGACTGGCTCCGTATCCAGGGGACCGGTCTCGATAACGCCTGGTTCTGGTGTGCGCTTTTTGTCCTTGGCGTGCTCGCGATCCATACGCTTGTCTGCAGTGTCGATTCCCTGCTCCGTACCGTCCGGGCGGGCGGAAACGTTGTACTGCGGATATCGCCCCACGTGATGCACCTGGGATTTCTCTTGATCCTTCTCGGGCATCTGGTGTCGGCGGGTTGGGGGTTTCGAGCAAGCGGGGCCCTTCCGGAGGGCCGGGCGGGAATGCTTCCCGACGGGACTACTCTCCTGGTCCGCTCCGTGGACATGAAGGTCGATCCCGGCGGGTTTCCCCGGGACTGGTCGGCCGAGGTGAGTCTTTTTCGCGGACGGACGGAACTGGCGAAAGGGATGCTGGGGGCGAACCGGCCGCTCTTTCACCGGGGTGTCGGGATTTATCTCAAGAGCCTGGCCATGTCCCGCCTGGGACCGCAGGCCGTTCTGGTGATCAACCGCGACCCGGGGGCGGTCTGGGTCCTGGCCGGTGCAATAGTGTTTACTATAGGTAATGTGCTTCTGCTCGCACTCAAGATACGCCGGGAAGAGTGGAGCGCGGGAGTTTCCTTTTCGTCCGCTCCGGTTAAGACCTAGGGCGGCCTTGGAGCCGCAACTAAAGGCCCGGCGACCGTACCCGGACGAAAGCTTCTCTGCACATTGCAAAGTCGAATCGACCCTTCGTCGAGAAGACCCGACCCGGGAAGCGGCAGAGAAAGAAACCAAAACGTTCGTGGACCACTGCTCCCATGTCATCGGTCCGTGACCGGGCACGACGCGCTGAGGAGGCGGGGCCCGAAGAGCTGGGCGCATTTGTCCTGGATACGGCGCCGTCGGTCCTTCGGGCGGTGCTCGGGAACCGAAACGCCGACGAAAACCACGCCCTGAAGATCGCCTCGCGCAGGAATGTACCCTCTGAAATTCTCGACGATATCGCGGCGGATAAGCGCTGGACCGAGAGCCTTCGGATCAGGCGCGCCCTTGCCCGGAATCCGAAGACCCCGCGGCATACGGCGCTGGCGCAACTCAAGTTTCTCTCCCTTTTCGATCTTATTGAGATAACCAACGACCACAACGTGGTTGCCGTAATCAAGCAGAAGGTTGTGGATGTGGTGGTTGAACGGCTCCCCAAGCAGCCGATCGGAATAAAAAAGACGGTTGCACGAAAAGCCGCAGGAGTGATACTTCGGGTACTCATGGAAAACGATCTTCCCGAGGTGATCCAGATTTGTCTGGACAACCCGCGGCTTACGGAAGCCGAGATCTATAAGATCCTTCACCGGGAACAGACCGCGCCGTCGGTACCGCGCCTCATTGCGGAGCATCCCAAGTGGTCGGCCCGGTATAACGTTCGCATCGCCCTTGTGTTAAACCCCAACACCCCCCTTGCGTCCTGCCTTTCGTTTATCAAGCACTATACGCTTCCGGATCTGAAAGAACTGATAGCGGATTCCCGGGTACATATCTCCTTGAAGATCCGCCTCAAACAGGAACTGGCCCGGAGAAAGCGCCGGGAGGCGGGAGAGGCGTAGGGATTTACGATTGACGATTCGCTCTGCGACAAGGGGTATTGCGGGGAGTTTTTGCGATAAAAGGGCGGAAGTCTGTACAGATGCTTACTGCGTATCTACTCCAGATAATGCATGGCCTGCTCCTTCCCTGGCCGGGCGTATTGCCAGGCTCGGAGCCTGCCCGACGGGTCGAGGTGGGCTGTGAGTGAAAATGGCCTCTGGTCCCCGTTCCAGCGCTCCCGGACGAAACCCCATGTGCTTTCGAACCGCAGGTCCCCGAAACGGATCTTTTTCCCGCCGTCCGAGGCCGGCTTGCTGTCCATGAACGGATAGGCCGCAAACCATGCCCAGGTGCGGAACGTGGATTCATCCCGGCCGAATTCTTCGAGGAGGGCCGGGTCGGCCCGTCGGTATCTTCCGAATTCGGCTTCGATAACGGGGCCGAACAGCCGTACACGGTAAAGGGTATAGTCTGCCTCCGATTCGGCGATCCCTTTCCAGACGAACGGGGAAAAGGCCTCGGGCGAGAGGACTACGTTTTTAAATGGTACGGAACGGTTCATTAGTTCTCCCTTGAGCCGTTCGGTGAGGACCTCGCGGACTGCAAACGTGCAGGCGGGATAGACAATCAGCAACAGAAGGCCCGCCCGTGCCGCTTTCGTCGACCTGCCGGCCACCGCCCAGAGGAGGAACGAGACGAGCAGGCCGAGAAAAATCGGATCGATAATGAAGACGCAGTTTACCGTGAAGCGTTCCCGGGAAAAGGGCGCGAAGATCTGGGTGCCGTAGGAGGTTATGAGGTCGAGAAAGATGTGCCCGCCGATAAGCACCGCGGAAAACGGGAAGAGAAAGTTAAGTGAAAGTCCCGGGCGCAGACGCCGGACGGCGGCGGCGAAAATCAGTGCAAGGAAAACCCCGCCCGTGAGCGAATGGGTTATGCCCCGGTGGTGGATGAGATAAAACTCCGGGTTTACAAACCCTGCGAAATTATCAATGTCCGGCAAAACGGCGGCCAGTAGTGCGACGGTAAGCAGCTCGCGGGACCTCCCGGGGACTCGGCGGGATTCCGCCGGGAGACCTCGGGCCGCCAGGGCCCCGGTCGTGAGATGGGTAAGGGGATCCATTCTTCTACTTTAACCCGAGGCTCGACTTTCCCTTACAGTGGCGTAAAATCCGGGTCCGGCGGCCTCAAGAAAATCCGCAACACGGCGTGAAGGATGGGCTATAGGCAACGGGCGAGAGGCAAGGGGATAAGGGATTGGCTATAGGCGATGGGCGAGGGGGATGAGAGGCGGGAAGACGTAAGAGGCAGGAAGGCGTAAGACGGAAGACGTAAGACGTGAAAAGCCTTTACTTCTCCCGTCTCCCTTTTTCCTTCTCCCTTCCGACTTCCGCCGAAGGCGGGTGCACCGGCCCTTTTTCCGAGAATCTTCTGCAACGTTAAGGTTTCCCTCCGGCGTGGAAACGCAAACCCCGGAGACGCATCGGCCTCCGGGGTCTGCGTTTCGTGTTATGGGGTGTCTGTCAGTCGCTCTTCTTCTCCGCTCCCTGTTCGGGTGCCGCGGGCTCCTCAGGTGCGACCGCCGGCGGCGCGGGAGCTTCTTCCGGAGCGGCGGCCACCGCGGCAGGTTCCTCGGGCTGGGATTTCAATATCCCTTCGATTTTGGCGATCTTCGCCTTCATTGCCTCGTTTTCAGCCTGCAGGGTCTCGATTTCCTTTTTGAGTTTAACGTTTTCTTCCTTCACGATAACGTTTTCCGCCTTCAGGCGTTTGATCTCCTCCTGCCCGCACCCGGAGAGAAAAATACCCAGGGCGAATACTGCTAACACGACAATTGATAAACGCTTCATTCCGGCCTCCTCGGCAGATAGTATTCCGGTGGATCGAACCACGCGGGCCCCCCTCGGGGACCTGATCAAACTTTAGCAATGCCCGCGGGGGATGTCAAGAAGAGAGAAACAGTCCATGTGTCGGTAAGCCGGCGTGTCTTCCGGTCGGGGCGCAGGTCTGAGAGATGATGCGGGAATTCACGTTTCGTGGCGTTTGCCGTACAGAATCCGGACCCGTCCGCCGTTTCAGGAGTGTTGTAGCCGTGCGTATTTTTTTGATCCCACCGGTCCTTTCTCCAAGAATCTTTTGCAACGTTAAGGTTAACCGATGAAACAATTGTCAGACCGTTTCGTCGATAAAGCGTTGATACTCGCCGGCGCTCACGATGTGGGTCCCGTCGCAGTTGAATTGAAGCCGTACCGCGTCCCGGGCCATACTGATCGTGAAATTCCGGATATAGAAATACGGGATCTCCCGCAGGACGGACAGTTTGGCGAGGGTCTCGGAGATATCCGAGGGAGAAACCGGTCTCCAGCTGACCGCATGACCGCGGAAGACGCCCTGTATCTCCGGGGGGAGGGACGAGAAAAGCGGTGAATCCGTGATCGTGCCGTAGAGGGTCCGTATGAAAGACGCCTTTTCGTCAAACGGCACCCGGGGGAAATGGCGGTCGATATACGATTCATCCACGAACTTGCCCGCGGGATGCACGTCTTCGCGGAACGGGTCGAACACGGACGCGGTACGGACCTCGCCGTTATTGAACCCGAGATAGACCTGATAGATGCAGCGGTTCAGGAGAACGTCCTCGATGCGCGGAACCAGTTCGGGCAGGACCGTATCCACGATGCTTTCGAACCGTTCGCGGGTAAAGGCGGTGTTCTTGAGCGAGGCGTCGCCTTTTATACTGATGTGAAGCCGGTCGCCGGAAAGACCGGTGTCGGCGAGGACGCATTCCTTGAGGATGAGTTCCTGGTAGCGCCGGGAGAGGATGTTGTTGATTTTGTACGCCAGGGATTGATCCTCCCGCAGAAGATCGAAAAAACTCTTTTTGTCCAGGCCGAGTACTTCGGTTTCGGTCCCTGCCGTAACCGACGCCGATCGTTTGTTCTTGCCGAAGAAGGCCATTTCGCCGAAATATTCTCCCGGGCCGAGAGTCCCCAGTTCTTCCTGGTTTTCGAATTTTCCAAGGAAGACGGTTACGGTCCCGGAGCGGATAAAGTAGATGTGCTCGGCGTCGTCGCCCTGGGCGAAAATCAATTCCCCGGCGCCGTAGCGGCGTACGAACCCCTTTCCGGCGATCCGGTCCATTTCCCCGGCGGTAAGTCCTTCAAAGACAGCGTCTGCCATGTATTCCTCCCCATGTGGTAGCGAACGATTTCAAAGTATAGCAAAGCGGCGCTTCAGAGTCTTTCACCGCACCTTCCCGGGTCGGGTCTTCTCGACGAAGGGTCGATTCGACTTTGCAATGTGCAGAGAAGTTTCAGCGTCGGCAGGCATATCGGCCCTTTGGTTGCGGCTCCAACGCCACGTTGGGGGATTTCCGCGGGACCGACGGCGGCGGTACTATGCAATGAGCCGTATTACGTATAATACCGCTGTGGCCAAGGAAACGAGACATGAGACCCCCGAGTCAAGCGGCACGGCTGCGGCGCCGCCGGCCGGGCGTGTTGCGATCACGGACTCCGCCGTCGTGAGTCGCATGCGGAGATGCGCGGCGCTCAGTGCGTTCTGCCGGGCCCTGCGGGACGCCGGACCCGGGGCCGAGTGTGACCGCGCCTGATCTTTTCTCCGTCGCACTCGAACTCGCCGGGGCGTTTGGTGACGACGCCGCGCTGATCGGCGGTATGGCAGTGGCGGCGTGGGGCCACGTACGCGCGACGGAGGATTTGGATTTTGTGACCCCGCTACCTTCAGCCGAAGTCGAGCACCGGCTGTCTTTGCTTGGGGCCGATACCGAAGTGCGGCACGGCGACAGGGAAGACGTTTTCCTCTGGGTCGTCCGTGGCCGGTTTCGGGGCGTCCCGTTCCAGGTTCTCCCGCAGCCTTTTTCGTTGGACTGGGGCGCCGTTCGGACGTTCAGACCCGGCCCGGACGACCCGGGCTTTCTGCGGGTCGTCTCGTTGGAAGATCTCGTGCGATTGAAGATTCTCGCAGCAGGTCCCCGTGACCTCTGGGATGTTGCCGAACTTGTGCGGCTCTATCCTGAGCACAAGGCGCTCGCGTTGTCCGAGGCCCGCACGCGGGGTATTTCATCCCGGCTCGAGCAATGGCTCGAAACTTCGCGGGAATGACGGGCATTCGCAACGTTTCATATTACTTTACCTTACAGTTGCAGTGCGCCGTGCAAAGGCACGGTCTTTCAGTGGGTGCA